>JAGLOY010000053.1 GCA_023138735.1 Candidatus Aegiribacteria sp.
TCGCCCCTTCCAATATGGAAGAGGAAAGAAGACTCCTGTATGTTGGTATGACAAGAGCCCGCGAAAGGCTGATACTGACATGCGCAATGAACAGGAAAAGAGCGGGAGTTTCGCAATCGGGTCCATCCAGGTTTATAACTGAGATCGCAAGCGGGGAGAGCAGGATACAGCCTTCGGGAACCGCGTTCACTGCCAGGGCCCCAGAAGCTGACTTCACAGAAGCGAATGAGAATACCATTGTTTACAGAATCGGAAATCTCGTTAGACATCCGAGGTATGGCAGAGGACTTGTGAAAAAGGCTGTAAAAGATGGATCTGAATGGAGGATAACTGTTGATTTCGGATTTGATGAACCGAAAACACTGGTGACCGGATACGTACCCATTCCCGTTATCAAGCAGAAGGGGTCAATGAGAGACCTCGATTGAAAGGAAGATTATGAAACTTTTTCTTGATACTGCAAACGTCGATGATATTAAAGAGATCGCTGCCTGGGGCATTCTGTCCGGAGTAACGACGAACCCTTCACTTATTGCCAGAGAGGGAAGGGATTTCAGGGAAGTTATCGGCGAGATCTGCGATATTGTCGATGGTCCTATAAGCGCTGAGGTCATCAGCACGGAGAGAGAAGGAATGCTGAGGGAGGCCAGGGAAAAGGCCGAATGGCACGAAAACGTAGTGATCAAGATCCCCATGGGAAAAGAGGGTCTGGCAGCTGTGTCCATACTCGAAAAGGAGGGTTTGCGGTGCAATGTTACCCTGGTATTCTCTGCGGCACAGGGGTATACAGCAGCCCTTGCGGGTGCTTCCTTTGTCAGTCCTTTTGTTGGAAGACTGGATGATATCGGAATCCCCGGTATGGAGGTCGTAGCCGATCTTGCAGAGATATATGACCTTCATGGATTCGGGACCAGGATTATCGCCGCCAGCATAAGGCATACTCAGCATGTCGAGCAGGCAGCACTTGCCGGAGCCCATATAGCTACGGTTCCCACTGCAGTTGTAAGGAAGCTTGTGGAGCATCCCCTGACGGATATAGGACTGGAGAAATTCCTTTCCGACTGGAATAAGTAGTTCATTTAATGACGAGGTTTACAAATGTTAGATAACGCTCAAATGCGTGACCTGGCCCTGCAGGTTCGATTGGATGTGCTCGAGATGATCAGGGCTGCCCGAAGCGGTCATCCGGGCGGTTCCTTCTCAGCGGTGGAGATACTTGTCGAGCTGTACTGGAATGTGATGAACGTTCGTCCCGGTGAACCCCGCTGGTCGGGGAGAGACAGGTTCATTCTCTCTAAAGGTCATACCTGTCCCGCATTGTACTCGGTTCTCGCCAGGAGGGGATATTTCGATCCTGCAGAACTTCTGACCCTAAGAAAACTTGGATCCAGGCTTCAGGGGCATCCCAACATGCATGTTCTTCCCGGCCTTGATGCTTCCACGGGGAGCCTTGGACAGGGTCTCTCCATTGCCTGCGGGATAGCTCACGGTATCAGGCTGGATGACAGGGAGAGCCGCGTTTTCTGTCTGCTGGGCGATGGAGAGCTGCAGGAGGGCAGTATCTGGGAAGCGGCGATGACCGCCTCCCATTTCAATCTGAAACATCTTACAGCCATTGTTGACCGGAACCGCATACAGCTGGATGGGACGGTTTCGGAAATTATGGAGATTGAACCGCTTGCCGATAAATGGCTTGCATTCGGATGGGACGTGATAATTGCTGATGGACACAGTTTTCCCTCCCTTGAGAAAGCATTTGAACACTGCGCACAAACACCCTTCCCATCGGTTATCATCGCAGATACGGTGAAGGGAAAAGGTGTTTCCTTTATGGAGAATACATGTATCTGGCATGGCAGATGCCCGGATGAAGAGGAGTACGCTGCAGCTGTCAATGAGATCCAAGGAGGTCTTTCATGAAAGATCTATGCTTAAAGCCGACCAGGGAAGGATATGTCGAAGGGATTCTGCAGGCCGGCAGGGAGAACAGCCGGGTGGTAGTGATAGAGGGGGATGTTTCCCGATCCATCGGGAGCGCTTCATTCGGAGAGGAATTCCCCGACAGGTTCTTCAACCTCGGAGTAAGCGAGCAGGATATGCTGGGAGAAGCTGCAGGCTTTGCCCTCGAGGGTTTCATCCCATTCGTTGGAACGTACGGTGTATTTCTGGCCGGCCGCGCATGGGATCAGATCAGGACAAGTATATGCTATATGAATCTTAATGTTCGGATAGCAGGCGCACATGGAGGGGTAAGCGTGGGGCCGGACGGAGCAACACACCAGGCACTTGAAGATGTGGCCCTGATGCGTGTGCTCCCCAACATGAAGGTTCTCGTTCCGGCGGATTCAAACCAGACCCGTGCAGCGGTTATTGCTTCTCTGAAAGCTGATGGACCTGTTTACATCCGCTTTGGAAGGAATCCGGTTCCTCAGGTTTACAGCAGCGGGGAAAAGGTAAGGATCGGCAAAGGAAATCTCCTGAGAGAAGGTAACGACATTACACTGGTTGCCTGCGGAGCCATGGTGAGTCTTTCAATCGAGGCGGCAGCCATTCTCATGGAAAAAGGCATCTCAGCAGGGATCATCGATATGGTTTCGGTAAAACCGATTGACAGAGAACTTCTTGTGCAGCAGGTCGGAAAGACCGGAGCCGTTATTGTTGCGGAGGATCACCAGATAACAGGCGGCCTGTTCGGGGCAGTGGCGGAGACCCTTGCCCGGGAGCTGCCTGTTCCCATAGATACCGTTGCGATGCAGGATACTTTCGGCACCAGCGGGTCTCCAGAACGTGTAATGGAAAAATACGGACTTACCGCGATTGCAATAGCGGAGAAAGCGCAGAGGATGCTGCAATGAAAACACCCTCTGGAGCAACGGATAAATGTTGTGAAATGACCTCTGTTATTGACTTGAATCCGGCTCACCTGTAGTATGCTTAATATCTTGTAATACGGTGCGAATTCTTATTCAAATAATGAAAACAGGAGGAAATAAATGGCAAGAGTACTCATCTGTGACCCGGTTGCCCAGGATGCTATTGAAGCTATCCGTAATGCCGGCCATGAAGTCATCGAGAAAACAGGCATGTCAGTCGAGGAACTGATGGATACCGCTCCGCAGTTCGATGCTCTGGTTGTACGCGGCGCGACAAAGGTCAGAAAGCCCGTTCTCGAAGTAGCTGCAAAAGGAAATCTTAAGCTTATCGTCCGCGGCGGAGTGGGGCTGGATAACATCGACCTTGATGACGCCGCTGCAGTGGGTATTTCTGTTCTGAATACTCCTGCTGCAAGCAGCGTTGCCGTAGCCGAGCTCGCAATGGCCCACATGCTGGCCTGCAGCCGCTTTCTTGGCCCTGCGAACTGCACCATGAAAAAAGGTGAGTGGAACAAAAAAGCTTACGGTAAAGGTAAAGAACTCTGGAATTCAACCCTTGGTTTAATTGGATTCGGACGCATTTCGAAGGAAGTGGCTACAAGGGCCAAGGCATTCGGGATGAACGTTGTATTCTTTGATCCCTTTATCGATGACGAAGAGGGCGCACAGAAGGTTGACCTGGATACCCTGTGCAGGGAGTCCGATTTCATAAGCCTCCACATTCCTCATAATAAGGAAACCCATTACCTTCTTGACGCTCCTCAGTTCGATATGATGAAGGATGGAGTGATCGTGGTGAACTGCGCCAGGGGGGGTACGGTAAACGAAGCCGCTCTGCTTGAGGCTATGAAGTCCGGGAAGGTATTCGCTGCGGGAGTCGATGTTTACGAAGAGGAGCCAGCCAAAGGCAATGTCCTTGCGGAATACGAAAAAACAGTGGCTACTCCTCATATCGGAGCCGGAAGCGCTGCCGCATCGAAGCGTGTAGGTGCCGAAGTAGCCCGCAAAGTTAACGAATTTTTCGAGTAAAAAGATAAGATCATTCAACTGAAAGGTGGATCCATGCGGAAAAACTGGATAGTTGTTCCAGCCCTCATGATTCTCCTTCTGCTGCCTGCTTTGTCAGTTGCTCAGGGCGTTGACGAAATTTTGACACCAGCAGCAGAAGAACAACTGGAGGAACCGGATTCCTGGCTTGATACTCCCGGCGCTGTTACAGTGCGGGATAAGGAAAACGATGCGGGAGACAAGCTGGTGGTTTCCTTTGAACTGCCTGCTGATACCGAAGGCATCTTTGCCTACAATGTCTACCGTCGTTTTGCCGGTGAAGTGGGTGAAGATACCTGGAGCCTTATAGAGGTCATCCCTGCGGGGGAACCAACGGAGTTCATCGATGGTTACGATCCGGAATTTCCGGTTGAACCTGGAGTTCTGTACGAATACAGAGTAGCATCTGCAACCGTCGATGGTGAAGAGTTCTTCGGCCCCATCTTCGAAGCTGATACTGTCTCAGCAGGTGAAATCTACCATACTGGCAAAACCAGGGTATTGATTGCCGCAGGTATGTTCATCTTCCTGATATTCTACTATTTCGGAAAAGCCCAGAGGGGTGCGAAAATGTACCTCAGGCCCATTGCGGGAATTGAAGCAATTGATGAGGCCATCGGCCGAGCAACTGAGATGGGGAAACCGATACTCTATGTACCTGGACTTTCCAGCATCGCAGATGTGGCCACTATCGCCAGCCTAACTATTCTGGGAAGGGTGGCCAAGAAGATAGCTCAGTATCAGACACCTCTCATTGTGCCCAACCGTGATCCAATTGTCTATACGGTCGCCGAAGAAGTGGTTAAACAGGCCTATCTTGAAGCCGGACGTCCCGATGCCTACGATCCGGATTCCGTCTTCTTCCTTACAACAAGCCAGTTCGCCTTCGTTGCTGGAGTCAATGGCATGATGATGAGGGAAAAACCGGCCACCAATTTCTACCTGGGTATGTTCTGGGCGGAGTCACTTCTGCTTGCCGAGACGGGTTCCCTTTCCGGAGCAATTCAGATAGCAGGAACTGATGCTGTTACGCAGCTGCCCTTCTTCATAACAACCTGTGACTATACACTGATAGGCGAGGAACTTTACGCCGCCAGCGCATACCTTGGCCGAGAGCCAAAACAGATAGGCGCTTTGAAAGGTCAGGATGCATGCAAGGCAATAATAATGACTTTCATTACAGCTGCTTTGATATTCGGCATAATAGATGTTGTAGCAAACACTCACATTCTGGACTGGCTTCGTGATCTTGTTACCAGTCCTATCATTGAGTAAGCCCGCCAGAAAGGAGAAAGAGCAGTGAAAAGAACTGTTCCGCTTATGATTGTAATGGTGGGCGGAATACTGATGATCCTTCAGTATTTCATTCCGCACCAGATATCCCAGACCGTACTCGCATACTACACAGACTGGACTCCAATAATTCTTGCGTTCGCACTTATACTCGGAGTCGGAAGTCTCACCAGGATCCATTCACACAAGATACGGAGGAAATCCAAGAACTGGCAGTACAGCTGGGCTGTGCTGATACCACTTTACCTGATGCCAGTCCTGGCGCACATATGGCCTCAGTCCCTCGGTGGTGGTATGGATTCGCCCAGTATCTTCCATTTTACCTTTATGCACGTGCAGGTTTCAATACAGGCAACCATGTTCAGTCTGCTGGCCTTCTACATAGCAAGCGCAGCATTCCGGGCATTCAGGGCTAAATCGGCACTTGCCACGCTGCTGCTGCTTGCGGCAGTGGTTGTAATGCTGGGCCAGGTGCCTATCGGAGCACTGTTAGGTAAATGGCTGCCCGAAACGGGTCTCTGGATTCTCCGCTACCCGAACCTTGCTGCCAAACGGGCCATAATGCTTGGTGTCGGGTTCGGTATGCTTGCAACAAATCTAAAAATAATATTCGGCGTCGAGCGTAATTGGCTCGGCGGAGCAGGGAAGTAGGTGAGCGTCATGAATATATGGGAGAAGATGTTAAACGTTGACAGGCGCTGGATCTTCCTTGGAATAGGAATTGTAGCAATAGTTCCGTTCTTCATCAACTTCGGAATGCCTATAAAAACTTCCATCGAAGTCGAGGGTATTTTCGACTATGTCGATGAACTGGATTCCGATAATGCTATCTTCATTAGTTTCGATTTCGCCCCTGGTACTCAGGCGGAGAATATGCCCATGGCAGTGGCTGTCATGCGCCATGCGTTTCATAACGATATTCCGGTCTTCATGACCGCGAACTATCCGTTGCATCATGGAATGATGCTTGCAGCTATGGCGTATGTATTCAACCCGACTACAGAAGGATTCTATCATGAAGTCCCATTCGAAGACTGGAGTCAATTTAGAAACGCAGGTATAACCGATAAGGATGAGCTTGTTGTTGCCTGGGAGAACGATGGAAATGTTCTTCCGGATGGAGCTATGGGCTGGGTTTTCGAAGGCAGGGATTATGCGGCTTTAGGGTACGCTCCTGTCTTCAACCTTGTGATTCTGGGAATGACTATCTCCATAGAAACGCAGTACCCGCGCGATGCACATGGGAATGCTACCGGGGAAATGCCCATTCTTCAGGAACACAAGAACCTCAGAGATGTGGACCTGGCTCTTAGCTGTTCAGGCTCCGCTGCCTGCGTATGGTGGGTAACCTACGCCCGTGAGAAGATTGGACTGCCGATAGCTTTTGGTGTGACAGCAGTCATGGCCACGGATTACTATCCATACCTGCAGGCGGGACAGGTGATAGGACAGATGGGTGGTTTGCGGGGAGCCGCCGAGTATGAGGTACTTCTGACCGAGAACGGTATTACACCCTCCACCGATAAGGCGTTCACCGGGATGGATGTACAGTCAGCAGCACACATCCTTATAATTCTGCTGATCATAATGGGTAACATTGCTTTCTTCGCAGGCGGATTTCATAAGAAAACTGCATTGAAAGGAAGGGGGTAGGAAATGTATGAGACTATAGGCATCTGGGTAGGCGCATTCTTCACGCTTGCCATCTACTCCTTCCTTTACAAGGAGAATCCCATTTATCGACTTGCAGAGCACCTGGTGGTTGGTATTTCACTGGGATATGGAATGGCCATCACCTACGAAATAACTCTGAAACCAAGACTCATCGAACCCCTCCTGAGCGGAGACCACTGGATACTGCTCATTCCGGGATTACTGGGAGTTCTGTACATAACAAGGTTCATCCCCAGGATATCCTGGCTTTCCAGATATCCCATAGGCTTCTACATGGGAACGGCCATGGGTGTTAGTTTCCCTCTCATCATGAAGGCGAACGTGCTTCGCCAGCTGCAGGGTGCCATGGTTCCCCTCTACGAGTCGGGCATGCCCTGGTATGAGGTTACCGGCAACATCGTGATGATCCTGGGAACCCTTGCGGCACTTATCTACTTCTTCTTCTCAAAGCCGCACAAAGGACTATTCTTCGGTACTGGTTCGAAGATCGGTATCTGGGTTATCATGCTTGGTTTCGGCGCCACTTTCGGTTTTACCGTCATGGGCCGAATCAGCCTTCTCATCGGCAGAATACAGTATCTGCTGGGTGACTGGTTGCATCTTATAGAGTAGCGTAGGAGAAAGGGGTCGGGGGTCGGGTCTGAAAGACCCGGCCCCGATTCACAGCTTGACCTTTTGAATCTGTTTTCGTAAATTGGCTCTTCCGGTGCCGGGGTAGCTCAGTTGGTAGAGCAAC
>JAGLOY010000054.1 GCA_023138735.1 Candidatus Aegiribacteria sp.
CAACGGACTGAAAATCCGTGTGTCGACAGTTCGATTCTGTCCCCCGGCACCATCTCGATTTTCGATCTTCGGAACTTTTCATTCCCAACAGTCTGATATAGATTTATATATGAGTTATTCACTGTCAATTTGATCCATTCCGGAGGACAACGGGAGACAACCGCTTGAAGATATTTCAGATAATCAACAGCCTGGAGATGGGCGGAGCCGAAAAACTGGCCCTGGGTCTCCATCACCGGTACCTCAAGCGGAATCATGACAGTATTCTTATCTCCCTTACCGGGGAAGAGGAAGGATGGACTGACAGGGGTGTATTCTCGCTTGGTTTCAGTTCACCCTACAACCCTTTTGTTCTTCCCTCTCTGCTCGACCTTTCGGCTGAGCTTGACCTCAGCAGGGCCCAGATCATTCATGCCCACCTCTTCCCATCACAGCTTCTAACAGGGCTGCTTCGGGAAGCTTTGCCCCTCGGAGCGGAATTGGTAACGACCGAGCACAGCACGGCCAACAGGCGAAGAGGAACGTTTCTCGGCAGGCTTATAGATCGATGGTTCTACAGGCAATTCAACGGGATCATCTGCGTAAGCAATGCAGCTGCTTCTGAGCTGGCCGGCTGGATTCCGGAAGTGTCGGGAAAACTGGAAGTGATATTCAACGGTGTTGATCTCAGTAACTTCAGCGGGAAGCCTCCTCCGCGGTATACCGACAGGAAAACCATCCTTTCCGTGGGAAGGCTGACGGAAGCAAAGAACTATCACTACGCCATTGAAGCCTTCTCCCTTCTGCGCAATAGAAGCAATTTTGATCTTGAGTACTGCATTGCCGGGGCTGGCAACCTGGAATCTGCGCTAAAGAACCATGCCCTGGAATTTGGTGTTTCCGGCAGTGTGAATTTTTTGGGAGAGATCAGTGATATATCCTCGCTCATGAAACGGGCTGACGTATTCTTCATGCCTTCCTCCCGTGAGGGCTTCGGGATAGCAGCGGTCGAGGCTATGGCTTCAGGGCTGCCTGTTGTTGCTTCCAACCTTCCGGGGATCGGTGATGTGGTCGGACGAGACCAGCATTGCGGTATTCTTGTTGATCCCGGTTCCCCTCCGGAGATGGCGGAAGCTCTGCACTGTCTGCTTGAGAATGACATGCTATCCTGGAGAATGGGCTCCAGTGCTTTCAAACGTGCCGGCACATTCAGTATTAAAATTACTACAGATAAATACCTTGAGCTTTACGAGAGTATTCTGGAAAAGGTAGACTGAATGGACATAGTCACAATGAAAAAGAACGACTACAAAGAACTGATGGCGTTGTGGAGCTGTTTTCCCGGTAACACCATGACAGGCGCCGACAGCATGGAGGATCTTGAGAAGTTCCTGAGCATGAACGCTGACTACTGTTTTTCAGCATTTGAAGATGAACGTCTTGTCGGGTCTGTAATGGCCGGCAGCGACGGAAGAAGAGGGTACATATACCATCTGGCGGTGGATGAATCGCTGCAGGGGAAGGGAACAGGCGGAAAGCTCATGGATGCCGCCGAGAATGCATTGAAAGATGCCGGAATAGAGAAGGCTCACCTGTTCATTTATACGAACAATACAGCGATAGAGTTTTACGAGAAGGCAGGCTGGCACAAGCGCAGCGATATAGCGGTAATGAGCAAGGTCCTGATAGGGGATAAATATATGGGCACCCGCATAGAGGAATGACAATCTACCTTTTCTGTCTTTTCCTTGGCATAATATGGCTTGGAAGTAATGTGCTTTAAATGAATGAAGGAGAAGCCACAGTATGATAATGTCCCTATTCCTGGTGGTAATGTCCCTGCTTCAGCCTCCGATTGAAATAACAGATGTACAGGACAGGCCCAATGACGCCGGGGACGGCCTGCATATTTACGTGGCAATGCCCGAGAATACTGATAACCTTCTTTCATTTGTTCTTTACAGAAAAGAAGTAAGCCAGCCGGACAGCTGCTGGCAGCCCGTTCTGCTTGAACTGATACCTGAAATTGGTGAGTTCATCGTGGATGGATACGACCCGGATTACATTATAGAACCGGGACTTGAGTACATGTTCATGCCTGCCACTGTTACCATATCGGGAGATACACTGATGGGAGAGATATTCGTTTCTCCGGTGGTTTCAAGGAGTGAGTACTTCAATACAAGCGAAATTTCCGTATTTGTCACCAGCATCCTTTTCATCCTTATGATATTCTATTACTTCGGAAAAGCTCAAAGAGGACAGCAGATGTACCTCAGGCCCATAGCGGGCATAGAGGCCATCGATGAAGCAATCGGAAGGGCAACTGAAATGGGGAAACCTATTCTGTACGTTCCTGGCCTATCCACTATTTCGGATGTAGCCACCATTGCAAGTCTAACCATCCTTGGCAGAGTAGCTAAAAAAGTCGCGGAATATCAGACAACCCTGATGGTCCCGAACTGCGACCCGATAGTTTATACCGTAGCCACTGAAACGGTGAAGCAGGCTTACCTTGAAGCGGGCAGACCGGACGCATACGATGAGGATTCCGTCTTTTTCATGACGACCAGCCAGTTCGCTTTTGTTGCTGGAGTTAACGGCATAATGATGAGAGAAAGACCTGCCACCAATTTCTACCTTGGTATGTTCTGGGCCGAGTCGCTTCTTCTTGCCGAAACAGGGTCTCTTTCAGGAGCGATTCAGATCGCAGGTACCGACGCCGTGACCCAGCTTCCCTTCTTCATCACTACGTGCGATTACACTCTCATAGGAGAGGAACTGTATGCCGCAAGCGCCTACCTCGGGCGGGAACCCAAACAGATAGGTGCCTTAAAGGGCCAGGATGCCTGCAAAGCTATCGTTATGGTCCTTCTGACTCTATGGGTTATTCTCAGTATTCTATCAATAATTACCGGAAATGACAGTTTCATGTTCCTGCGGGAGATGCTGGTTTCCGGAGGAGCTGGCTGATTTGCCTGATCTACTGGTTCCACTGTACGATCTGCCTGCTGCCCCGGAGCAGGAAGGTTTGTGGGTGGGAAAACCTCTCTCTCAACAGGCGCCCTCTGTACTGTCATTCATAGAGGACAATTTCAGCAGCGGCTGGAAGGCGGAAGCCGGGACCGCATTCGGTTCCGTGCCGCCCACTCTTATCGTCGCAGTCGATAAGGTATCCGGCAGCCTTGCCGGTTTCTGCTGCTGGGACTGCACCGCGAAGGGATTTCTGGGCCCTATAGGTGTGCACGGTAACTTTCGGGGAAAAGGTGTTGGTAAGGCAGTTGTAATAGCAGCACTGCTCAGTATGAGGGAAGCGGGTTACGGTTACGCTGTCATAGGAGCCGCGGGTCCTGTTGAATTTTTTCAGAGTATATGTGACGCAAGGGTCATAGAAGGCAGCACCCCGGGTATATACGGCAATCCATTAACTTAACTCTGGCGTTTACCAGCTGTATATGACTTCAAGGAACGATGAGAATTCTGACGAAGACTCCCCCGACACATGATTCAGGTTCCTTATCCATTGATTTCCAACGTTTCCATGCACTTCAAGATAATCCAGAGGATACCATCCAAGGTGCAGCTCTGCGCCGGTAGTGTACTCCACGATCCCCGAAGGGAATGTGCCGGCCGTGGATGCAGAGTCGGGCCAGCCCTCCGTAACGGTTCCCTCTCCGTGTCTTGTATGGTCCAGCGTGAGTTCGCCCAGGACAGGCCAGGCGGCTGACGTTCCAAGGGAAAGCGTTACCCTGTCGGCGTCAGGCCCCAGACCCGAGCCGATTATCTCTCCATGATGAAGGTAGAAGTTGCACGGTCTTCGCTGACCGTAGACGTACCTGTCTATTCTGGTGTACTCTATCACGGTTCCCAGCTCAAGCGGTCTTAAATAGGCAGACAATCCTGTCGTCCAGCCGAGTTTATTGGGTCTGTTGCCGGTATTCTCGTACTGGATATCGTCGATAAGGAGTTCGGCGTAGGTCTCAAAGCCTCTGAAGGGTTTCCATGAAACGTCGAAGCTGAAAAATGCATTGTCATCCAACCGTTCGTTCCACTGCACGGGGTACCATGGAATGACAGGGTTCATATACGCCAAATCCAGCCCTTCCGCCTTGAAGAGAATGGCTTCGGAGAGACCGATCCGGAGGTTTTCTTTCGGGGAAATATCCAGTCTGTGAGCGGTTAGGTACGTACCGGAATCGCTGTCGATCGTGGATGTGAATCCTGTGAACGTCAGCTTGTCCCAGAGGTTGAACTGGATTGTAAGCATATCAAGAGGGGGGCTGTTATCCGAGATCAGCAATTGCGTGAACCTGCCCGGACCCCATCTCTGGGGTATTCTTCCGAAACTGAGCGAAACGATATCGTTTTTCCACCGGAGATAACCCCGGTCCACATAAAGACGTCTTCCATGCTCCAAACCCTGGTGGTAAGGAGAGAAGTAATCGGGGGGATTATTGTCGGAACCTGTCCAGAGCGAGAGCTGCTCATCGAGATACAGCCCTGGGAGAATATCGACGAACAGCCTTACTGTTGCTCCGGTTCTGGTCTCGAAAGTATCGGAATTATTGAGCACTTCCCCTGCAATCGTTCCCGTCAGTGAGATTGCGGGGCTTTCCTGGCCCAGTCCGATAGGGGAAGCGCTTCTGCTTTCAATGAATCTCTCGACGCTTCCCAGGGAGCCGGTTGACAAACTGCCGTCATCTTCCGTTTCCAGCATGTAGAGCCACCAGTTCAGAGGATCCTGAAGAGGGAGCCCCGCCTGCTGAACTGCTCCTATCAGTAGTCCTGCCGCCAATACAGCTGCCGTCATCTATCTTCCTTCCTCATAAGCGTAACCACAGTCTCCACATGATCCGTCTGTGGAAACATATCAACAGGCTGCAAACCTGCAACAGCCCAGTTACCTTCACATATCACTTTAAGATCCCTTGCCAGTGAGAATGGATTGCAGCTTACATATACGATCCTCTCCGATGCGACTCTTCTCAGAAGGCGTGCGACCCGGATGCCGAGTCCCGCACGCGGGGGGTCGACGATAACAGTATCCCATTTCTGTTTTGCTCTTACCGTATCCAGAAGGAAGTGTCTCGTTCTGCTGGTAAGAAAGCTGATTCCCTTTGTACCAGAGAGTTCGGCGGCCTCCCTCCCGGATATGGATGAATCAGGATTCAGTTCGACAGAAGTAACTTCTGCTCCATTCGAGGCCAGGGGCAGGCTGAAGGTTCCGCACCCTCCGTAGAGATCCAGGATTTTCCTGTTCCCCCGGCAAAGACCGGTTACAATGGAAATGATAATGTCAGCACATTCGGTATTCACCTGGAAGAACATGCCCGGTCGTGCGGTATAGGTGAAGCCGCCTGAGATCTCATGGAATGCCGATCCGGGCGGGTCTACCTTCCATCTATCGTTTTCTTTCCATGCGAAGATATCTGTATCACATCTGCTGCTGATTCCCTGAGCCGGGGAGTGCGAAAACTCGAGCATCGATTCGCCGGTTCTATCGGATGCTCTTACCGACACTCTCCCGATACCATCCAGCTGTTCCTCAAGAAGTCTTCCGAATGCTTTCTGCCCTCTTCTGTTAAGCAGCGGGCAGCCATCGACATTCATTGTGTCTCCACCGGGGCGGTGAAGTCCCGGTTTCCCGTTCACAATATCAAAGGAAACACGGTTCCTGTAACCTTCCGTAGCTGGTGATGGAATGACATCTTTCATTAACTCATCAGCGTATTCAATACCGGCCCGCGCAAGTGCCTTTGTAGCCCAGTTCCGCTTCCAGAAGAGCTGCCTTGAATAGGCCAGGTTCTGGAGGGAGCAGCCTCCGCATTCACCGAAATAGCCGCAGAAAGGCCTGGTCCTGTTGGGAGATTCCTCGAGAATCTCCATCAGGTCTGCTTCGACAATATTCTTCCTGATCCTGTTCGTTCTGCACCTGACCGTTTCTCCGGGAAGAGCTCCCCGGACGAACACTGTTTTTCGGTTCGGGCCTGCGGAAATTCCTCCTACCCTGTTGCCGAGGGCGGTTATTTCAACAGTAATCTCGGAGTTCGGTGTATTCATTAGAAATTTCCCGGATCAAAACTCCGCCTACTCCTATGCCATTCCCTTCGGAAGGAGGTGAAGCGGCGTTCTTCGACAGCCATTCTTATCTTACCCATGAGCACGGAGAAATAGTGGAGATTATGTAGTGTTGCCAGAATAGGTGCGAGCCATTCCTTCGTATTGAACAGATGTCTGATGTAGGATCTGGAATAGGTGCTGCAGGCATAGCATCGGCATCCGGGTTGAACTTGAGCCGGGTCATTCTTAAAACGGGCGTTCCGTATATTGATATGACCCCCCGGAACGAAGAAGGCTCCGCCTCTGGCGTTCCGGGTGGGGACTACGCAGTCGAACATATCAACTCCGAGAGCGACAAAATCGACGAGGTCCTCCGGTTTTCCCACTCCCATCAGGTATCTTGGTCTGTCCTGAGGGAGATAGTCTATACAGGATCTGACCGCCTTGATCATCAGATTTCTTGGTTCACCCACGGAAACTCCTCCTATGCCGTATCCGTCGAAATCCATTCCGGCAAGAACCTCTGCGGACTTTCTTCTCAGATCAGGATATGCTCCACCCTGCACGATACCGAATAGAGCCTGGGTGCTTCCAGTGTGCATTCTTCTGGCTCGCTCTGCCCACCTGAGGGTGATATCCAGAGATTCTTCTGTACGGTTCCGGTCGCTGGGCTGCTCCAGACACTCATCAAGGACCATCATTATATCGCTCTGGAATATCATCTGGAGTTCAACGACCTTCTCCGGGGTAAGAAGATGACTGGAGCCATCGATATGTGACTGAAAATGGTACCCCTCCTCGGAACGCTTCCTTAGTTCTGAAAGGCTGAACAACTGGAATCCGCCGCTGTCGGTAAGGATATTTCTATCCCATGACATGAACTTGTGAAGCCCTCCGGCTTCTTCGATTACAGCAGCGCCCGGCCTGAGGTACAGGTGGTAGGTATTGCTGAGAATTATCTCCCAGTTATCCTTGAGAAGGTCGGAATTCCTGACGGTTTTCACGCTTGCCTGGGTTCCCACGGGCATGAATGCCGGGGTTTCAACCGTTCCATGGGCAAGACTCAGTAACCCTCTTCGGGCTTTTCCTGACTTTCCCAGAAGATTGAACGAAGGAATAGGTTAAGTCCCTTCAGTTTCAGGCTGCTGATCAGTGGGAAGTGTTTCGGAGGGAAGCGTCTCAGGGGAAAGTGTTTCGGGAGATTCCGTACTATCCACGCTTAAAACAGTTGATGTATCTTCGGTCACGATGCTGTCGGGGATTTCCGTCTGAGGTACAGTATCCGGAGCAGCCTGCAGGCTAAGTGAATCCTGCTCAATAATGATCTCTATCGCCGATGAATTGATCGTCTGCATGGAATCGACCGATACCGAAACTGAATCGGAGGATACAGGTATCAGATCGAGAGATACCGAATCCGGAAGAAGAATCACTGAGTCCTGAGTTTCAGTATCCGCAGCGGCAGGAGTTACCTCATCTGCAGAAGTGAGCGGTACGGAATCAGCGAAAAGGGAATCCGGCTCTATTATGAGATCCTCCATTGTGACCGAAAGGTCTTCCTCAAGTATAAGTATGGAATGATGCGGATCAAGTATTCTAATCTGCTGAAGCTCAAGGAGCAGATCCTCTTCCATACTGTTTCTGTAATAAAGGCTTGCCAGTCTTACATGGAATTCAAGACTGTCAGGATACATTGCCTTCATTTCCAGATACGAGGCAAGAAGTTCCCTTTCTTTTTCCGGCAGGCTGTGAAGAGAAGCAATCCGTTCCGTTGCTCCGCCGCCTGACAGTTCCGGAGGAACAAGGATAATTATTGCTGTAACCATCAGGGAAAGCATGGTGTACGAGATAACTTTCATCAGAGCAATTCTCCGGTTACGGTACACCTCCGCCGCAGGTCTGGGGTCCATATCGCTATTAACGGGTACTATCCTTGTGCCTGAGATCATCTGTAGAATTGTCTTCCCTGTACGAGGTACCGTTACAAGTCCTGCACACAGAAGGAGCAGCAAAGGAGGAGTAAAAAGGAGTCTTCTCAAAGTCTGCCACTCAGAAGGACTGAAGCCTTTCAGGGTGATCTCGGCAAGACCGAGTGCCTCAAGCGGACACTGTCCCCTTGTTCCCACCCGGGAGCGTTCCAGCCATGCCAGCATGGTTACAGCAAGAAAGTAACTGACCGGCAGTAGAATGATCCAATTTCCTGAAATCAGGTTTAGAATAGTAACCAGAAGCAATGTCCAGGAAAGAATCATGGCGAGCTCGAGAACGTACAGTCCGGCCAGCTGACTTATCCTGGGTGATA
This sequence comes from Candidatus Aegiribacteria sp., assembly GCA_023138735.1. Lineage (GTDB taxonomy): Bacteria > Fermentibacterota > Fermentibacteria > Fermentibacterales > JCC-6 > Aegiribacteria. The sequence goes on from JAGLOY010000054.1 coordinate 8,342, forward strand.
TTCTGTTATGTAGAGCGTATTTTCTGGCGGTAACAGTCATTTTCTGGACTCCTGTTCAATCAGCATTGCATCTCCGTAACTGTAGAAACGGTAGGATTCATCAATAGCATGCTGATAAGCCTTCATCATGAATTCATATCCCATGAATGCCGCTACGAGACATAAGAGAGAGCTTCCGGGAAGATGGAAATTCGTTATCAGAGCATCCACATTCCTGAATCTGTATGGAGGGAATATAAAGATTTCAGTCTCATCCGATAAAGACTCTCCCGATTCTAAATCGATGGACTCGAGAACCCTTGTTGTAGTTGTTCCTACAGCCACGATCCTTCCCCCTGCACGCTGCGTCTTTCTTATTGCCGACAGACTTTCCGCGGAAATATAGTATTCCTCCGGATCAAGACGGTTCTCTTCCAGGGACTCCTGACGGAGCGGCTGGAAGGTACCTGGTCCTACATGCAGAGTTACATGAACATTGTCTATGCCGGCTTCTTGAAGGTCGGTAAGGAGGTCCGGTGTAAAATGGAGACCTGCAGTAGGTGCAGCTACGGCTCCGATTTCCGATGCGTAAACAGTTTGATATCTCGTATCGTCCAGCTTCTCCGGGTCTCGTTTAATGTATGGAGGCAGTGGAACCTGTGCTGTTTCACGGAGCTTTCGTTCCGTATCTATCCCGGAGTTGAATCTGATAAATACCCTGCCGTGGTTTAAACGCTCTACCACAGTACAGTAGAGGTCATCCTTAAACTCCAGCCGCATTCCCGGCACCGCCGCGCTGCCTGGCCGGACAAGTGCTTTCCAGGTATTCTCCTCCATTTTTTTCAGCAGAAATATTTCCGCCCTGCCGCCTGTTACAGCCTTTCTGCCTTTCAGCCTGGCTCTGAAGACCCTTGTATTATTCAGAACCAGAAGGTCACCTGGAACAAGGAAACTGGGGAGCATGCTGAAAACTGTGTCCTCGAGGCTGCCCTTACTTATATCAACCGCAAGAAGCCTGCTGCCTGCTCTGTCCTTCAGAGGTTTCTGGGCGATCAGCTTAGGAGGGAGGTTGTATTGCATGCTGGCTCTGGAGAGTTTTTCTGAGATCATCAGGATAAGGGGAGCCGTACAGTGAACCAGGTACCAAATCCTGTTCTGCTTCGGACACTGACGGTACCGCCCATCTGCCTGGTAAAACTCTTTACAATCGTCAGCCCGATTCCAAGACCCGCTTCGTATCTGCTGGAGCTGCTGCTGGTGTAGAACCTGTCAAAGACATTTGGAAGGTCCTCAGAGGCAATTCCTTCCCCTGTGTTGAAGACCTCAAGTACCCAGTGATTGCTGCCCTCGAGTCTGACTTCTACTCTGGCTGATCCTTCTGGCTTGTTGTGCTGAATTGCATTGTTCACGAGATTGCCGATGATCTGTTCAAGTCTGGATCTGTCAAAGAATGCAGTAAATGGTTCGGAAGAAAGTTCAGCGGTCACGGTAACTCCCTGACTACTGCCCTTCTCGATAAGGGCCGGAAGCAGTGAGGAAACTACATCGGAAGGTTTGGCCCAGGATGTTTCTAGGTTTCCTTCGCTCAGTTCGATCTTCATAAAACTAAGCATTCTCTCCGCATATTCGACCAGATTGATCAGAGCTGTATTCATTGAATCAAGTGAATTGGCCTGATCTTCTGTCAGTTTACCGATTTTTTTCGACACGAGAAGATCCGTATGACCTCTGAGAGTAGTAATGGGTGCTCTCATGCGGTATGAAAGACTCATCAGCAGGTCTTGCAGGCCGGGAGTGTTTCTATCGGCTTTGTCCTTCCTCTGAATGCTTTCGTCATCCCTTACTCCTCTGCTGTCCCTGAACAGCCACAACGAAAGAGTAGTGCCTATTGCTTGAAGAAATCTTCCCAGAGGGGATCTGAAGGCATCTCTTCTTGTGCAGCCCAGTGTCAGTGTTCCCATGGTTCTTCCGTTGGATATTAGAGGTATTGACAATTCACTTCTTGAAGAGGGGAAAATGGGGGAGAATCTCTGATCAACTGCTGTATCCGGAACATAGCAGATCTCCGTATGTGTATATGCCCATGATGTTATTGATGGAATCTCAATTCGAAGAACGCCGGGATCAGTCGAGGTGCCGAGTGAAACCAGCTGTTTGAGAACGGGTTCCCTGGAACTTACCGTATGAACAACCAGGTAATCAGCACCAGTTATCGTTCCGATTTCACCAAGGAGAGTCTGTACGTTTCGCTCTCGGCCCTGCAGAGTAGTCATGAAGACCGAGATTGCGTTGAGAAGCTTTATCATTTCCTGAAGGTAAATGTTTGAATGAATGTACTCAGCCAGTACCGGAGCAAGGCTGAGAACCAGTCTTCCAAGTGAATCGGAAATGCGGGAAGATATGCCTGTGATCTTCACATAAGCCTGATCATGTTTCTTCTTTACGGGGATTGTTACATTGTGGCCCAGTACATCCTCTGCCCAGAAGATTGTTTTTCTGGTCTTGATTTGCTTTTCATGTGCAGGAAGCTCTACCTCACCGACCGTAACTATTCTTGATTTTGAGGCGTATATAGCGCCTCTTGCGCCTGTGCCGATCCTGAGAAATTCCAGGATGTCCCTTGCGGAGCTGCTATCCTGATCCGGCTCATGAAGAATATCCATCAGTTCATTGATGGTCTGACTTATGATAGGTGCGGTATCGGAACCCTCTATCTTGTCGACTGGTACCAGAAAGATGAGTATGATTTCCTTCTCAGGCATGAGAAGGCTTGTCATTTCAAATTGCTGTATAACAGTTTCTGAAATGTATATACCTGCTCTGAACTGAAAGGGAGTAAGCATAGTATGCATCCGGTTCTCATGCAGCTTCACTACTCTGTCCCTGTCCTCCTTCGCTATCCAATCAATGAATTTCGTCTTAATAGGATCTCTGACACCGACCTTTGAAACCAGATGAACAGCATGGCTGTTCATGGCTGTTATTGTGCCTTTTTCATCTATTTTAACGGCAGGTACCGGAACCACTGAAAACATCGTGCGAGTGAACTTTGAGTCGTTCTGTTCAAATGAGCTCATGGCCATTGATGGGGATGAAAAGGACGCTACCAGCAGTTCGTTCATAACTCCAGATTTTCTGAGGGATATTACCTGGGATTTCCTGCTTTTCCGTCCTTTCTTTGTCAGAACGGAAAAATTTCTGGTTTGCTGTCCGGAAAGGCATTTTGAACTGGCCGACAGAAAAGCAGTCATCGAAACCTGATCCATAAAATCTTTCAGGGAGGTTAATTCGTACCCGGCAAAGAGCATGTTTGCAGATTCAGTCATTGCAAAGATCTTTCCTGATCCGTCGGTAAGAATACTCGGCCTGCCTCCCTGAACAACCTCCAGCCATTCCTCAAGCTCTAATTTGGATGGATTCTTCAGCAATACAATTCTTTCATTACCAGCACTGACCGTGGAAGACAGCCAGATCTGATCGTCCAGCAGGATTGGAAGACAGCCATCCACCTGTGCGGAAAGTGCGTTTATCACTGCGTTCCGGTCTTCCGGTATTCGATCCAGGAAGTGCTCAAGAGGTTGAGATATTCTGATGATAGCGTTGTTGTTAAATAGCAGAGCGCTGGATTCATCGGTGATTGAAAAACAGAGTGATTTATTCTTACTGGGCAATATTCACCTCACATGTTTTCATTACGGCACTTGCAGGACGATACACAAATCCTATATTAAAGACCATATCATAAGGGAGGTATGCTTGGAAAGACTGTGCCTGTGCAAATGGAATATGTCTTCAAAGAACTGGAAAAGCGCTGTTTCGGAGTTGTTAAGAGAATTTTCCTTTAAGACAACAACAGAAAATCTACTTCAGACCGCCCTTGAAACCAGGGAACTGGCCGATCCGACTGTTATTCATGAAGATATTGCTATTCCTCACTGCCGAAGCATATTGGTTGATGATTTCAAGATCATTATCGGAAAATCAGATAAAGGTATTCCATGGCCGAAAGAAAAAGTAAATGTTATCATTCTTTTCATTACTCCCGTTAAGCCTTCAGGACCGTCTGAACACATGGAGCTGATCAAACATCTTGCGAAAGCCCTCCGTTCGGGGGGCGCTGAAAAGGTACTGTCCGCAGGATCTCCAGCAGAAGCAGCTTCAATACTGAAATTGAAGTATGAGGGAAACCCCGGAAATGATTAGGGAACTTGAGAAACTCATAAGTCTTCATGATCTTGATATCATGATATCCGATCTAGTAAATAAAGACATCGTCAAGCAGGAGAAAAAGCTCGGATTATCACCGGACTTAGCTGCATCGCAGCTGCGGAAGCTGCGGGATGAGTTGTCCTTAACTATAGATCGCACGTACAGAGATCTGTACGATCAGCTCGCCGGTCATTACGGAAATGCTGTAGTACCTGTTATCAACCAGATGTGCAGCGGCTGTTTCACACAACTGCCGACCGCTTTTTGCGCGTCTCCAGATAGAAACGATCGGGTCGAAACATGCCCTTCATGCGGCAGGTTCATCTATTGGTGCGATTAAAAGACGACAAATTCTGAACGGAGATCTGAATATGGAACTGTCCAGCAGTAGATTAGCCCTTACATATGATGACATCCTTCTTCTTCCGGGGAGATCAGAAATACTGCCTTCCGATGCTAACCTTCAAACAAAGCTCACCGGTGAGATAAATCTCAATATTCCAGTCCTGAGTGCCGCGATGGATACAGTGACCGAAGCTGACATGGCAATCGCACTGGCCCAGGAGGGTGGAATGGGAGTGATTCATAAGAATCTTTCACCGGACATCCAGGCGCAGCATGTCAGACGTGTAAAACGAGCTGAGAGCGGCGTTATCCCGGATCCGGTAGCACTTGGAATCGATGATACCATCTCCGATGCCCTTGAGCTTTCTCAGCAGGAGGGAGTTTCCGGTTTTCCAGTACTGGAGGCCGGCAGACTGGCAGGTATGTTGACTAACCGTGATTACCAGTTTGAGGGTGATACTTCAACTCCTGTAAAGGAACTGATGACACCCTGGGAGACGCTGATAACCGCCCCCCCTGATACTGATCTTAAAGCGGCACTTGTACTGCTCCGGAAACACAGGCTCGAGAAGCTTCCTCTTGTTGACGATGAACGGCATCTTGTCGGCCTGATAACTGTCAAGGACATACACAATGCGATAAACTATCCAAATGCATGCAAAGATACATCCGGTCGTCTGCGAGTCGGAGCCGCAATAGGTACAGGTGTCGAAGCCATTACCCGATCAGGCTTCCAGGTAGAGGCAGGAGTTGACTGTCTGTTCGTCGATACCGCTCACGGCCACTCTGTAAAGGTAATTGAAACGGTATCAATCCTCAGGAAAGAATTCCCGGATGTTGCCATAGTGGCCGGTAACGTTGTTACGGCTGGCGCTACAGTTGATCTGATCAAGGCAGGCGCAGACGGAGTGAAAATAGGTGTCGGTCCCGGTTCTATCTGTACTACACGGGTTATTGCAGGGGTCGGATGCCCTCAGTTTACAGCTGTTTACGAATGTGCGTTGGCTGCTGCAGAGTTCAATGTTCCTGTTATCGCCGATGGAGGCATCAAATTCTCAGGGGATATAGTCAAAGCTCTTGCTGCAGGAGCTTCTTCTGTAATGATTGGAAGCCTTTTTGCCGGTATATCAGAAAGCCCTGGTGAAACAACTATTTACAAAGGCAGGAAGTACAAAATATACCGCGGAATGGGGTCCATTGGAGCCATGAAGCGTGGCAGTGCAGACAGATACTTCCAGAATGACAGAACCGAGAAGAAGTTCGTACCTGAAGGCATCGAGGGAATGGTTCCTTTCAAGGGATCCCTTATCGATTATCTGAACCAGCTTATCGGGGGTCTCAGGCAGGGTATGGGCTATATCGGAAGCAGCACTATTGAAGAACTCCCCAGAAAAGCCCGTATCATAAGGATTACATCAGCGGGTCTCCGGGAAAGCCACCCCCACGATGTTATGATAACTAAGGAAGCTCCCAATTACTCCACTGACGGACATGCTTTCTAACCTGCTTTCAACCGTTGCAGAGGGCGGCAAAATCCTTCTGGAAGAAGAAAACTATCTTCTCGCAAGAGTGCAGATTGACGGAAGAGCTATGCTTGCTGAAATCAGCAGTGGAGCTTCCGGCGGATTTGCATCCGGAGACTGGCCGGAGATAGACGGTGTTCTGCTTCCAGATTCCCTGATCCACCCCGGAAACGACACGGAAACAAGGATACGTCTGTTTTCACTTCCTGACAACGCAGAATTATGTGTTGAAACGATTGTTCGCGACGGAGGGTATTCCGAAGCTCAAGCGCTTGAAACTGGAAAGAAAGTACTTGATATCCTGAGAAGGATTCACGATGATGGATACAGAATCGGTTATCTGGGACCCGAGAACGTTCTTAGAACTGAAACCGGCAAATATTATATCCTCGGCGGCGCAAGAGGTATACCGGATACTCCATTCTCACCTCCGGAGGCAGTGGGAAAAATCGCTGATGATCCGCGAAGCGATGTTTACGCACTTGGCCTGCTTATTTTCAGGCTTATAGCAGGCAGTGACAACCGTGATATTCAGGTAGAGGCCTGGAACAGCCTCTCAAACAGGATTCTTGAGCTGCTTGAGAATATGGTTTCCCCCGAGGCTGACAATAGATTGCCCAATCTGATAGCTCTTGAACAAGCGCTTAACAAAGTAGAACCGGAGGAAGAGACCCAAAACTCGGAGATAGCTGATCACTACTCCAGACCCCGAAGAAGGAAAGCGACTGTTCCTATTCTTGCAGTCATCACAATTGCATTGATCATCACGTTACTTCTTGTATTCAAGAATGATGATCGGCAGGAATTACAGAGAACAGAATCTGATTCCACTGCAGTGATTGGAGAGAGTGACACAATCGGGATCGATCATGGTTTGCCTTTGGAAGAAACCATTTCCATTCAGAGTGTTGCACTTGCCGAACCAGTGGTATGGATCAGTAACAGTACCGGCCAGCCGGGCAGAGCCAGTGAATTCCGTCAGGGTCCGGCATCGGAGTACTCTACAGTTTACACATCTACTGGAAGCGAGCGGCGCAGTTCGATACTGCTGGCTCGCAGAGATGACCCATATCTTCCCCTCGAGAACCAGGATAGGATATATCCCATTGCAGTGCAGCTGGCCCAGAGCGATTCTGCAATTCTGATCGCTCCCGTCGACATGACACTGCTTCTTGGTGCCGACATTATCAATGACAGTATTCTGCAGGATATCATCATGCCCGTTTCAGATCCCGCAGGGACATTGTATATCGATATAGCGAATCATGGTCTGGAAGGTACATACGCTAACGTGGGAGCTGCGACATGGGTAAGATCGGTTCTGAACGGCAGGAGCATTATCCTCGAAGAAGATGAATGGCTGATAACCGTTGTGGATTTCCGCAATGGAGACAGACTGAATACGGAGCTGGGGATACCTGCCACTCTTGATTCCACACTCTTTCTTTACCGTACTCATCTACCATTGCTTGCTGAAGCAGAAGAACAGTTCAGGAAAATTTTCCTTGAGAACACATCAAACGATCATCCTCATAGAACCCCAGTCGACCCACCGGATATCTGGATTCTTCTTGCTGAGTAGAAAATGCACGCTCATTATTGACTTTTGTCAAAATACTCGGATATTACGATGAAAATTGTCCACAAGGTTCTAAGGGAGGATTGATGAAGTATAACATCAATGGAAAAGTTGTTGATCCAATCCACGGCGCCGGAGTAATAACCGAGATATCAGATCAGATGGTTTCCGGTGAAATATGTGAATGCGTTGTGATTGAGATAGTAGTAGGAAAGAAAAGAGTGATGGTTCCTACAGAGAGTCTTCAAGACGCCGAGTTAAGGCCGGTTGTTTCTTCGGAGGAACTTGATGATGCGCTCAAGGAACTCTTTCTGGAACCGGATGAGCTGCCCAAGGACTGGCGGAGAAGAATAGAGAAATTAAAGGACAGGGTTCACTCCGGAGAACCGGTGGAAGTGGCGAAAGCTATCAGAGATATTATTGCCCGGTCCGTTCTGAATAAAATGAATCCCTCTGAGAAACGTGTACTTAACGAAGCTATCAATGTTTTTGCCGGTGAGGTTGCCCTGGTCAGAAACATACGCAGTGATTCCGCCAGGGACCTTATTAAGCGATCTGCCCAGCAGGGCGTTCAGCAAAATATACAGTCGAATAAGAGCAAGCAGACAAACGAGGAAGCCGCAGGTGATGCCGATAGTAATGAAAGTGCTGAGGAAGCATCTGAATCTGTGCAGGGCTCCGGAGCAGAGAAATCCCGCAAAAAGTCAAGCGGGAAGAAGTAATACCCTGTAAGTGAAACTCCTTAAATATGCTTTCAACTAGCGAACCTGTTGAATTTGAACGGGTTCTTCTGGTAAGAGCCTACATTGGTAACGAATCGGAAGAAGCCGGATCCACTCAGGAGATGACAGCTTTAATACAGTCTGCGGGTGGTTCCGTTGTTGCTCAGGAATCCCAGAAGAGGAAAACGCCGGATCCCAGACTGTTCATCGGCAGGGGTAAGGCTGATGAACTGAGGGAAATAGCCCTCAGGGAAAACACCAACACGATAATCTTCGATCATAACCTCTCTTCAGGTCAGGTATCGAGACTTGAAGAAGCAACAAACTGCAAGGTAATTGACCGTACAGAACTCATACTTGCCATATTCGCTGAACAGGCTCGAACAAGAGAAGCCAAGCTTCAGATAGAACTTGCTCAACTGAAATATGCACTCCCGAGGCTTTCGGGTATGTGGCACCATTTTTCAAGACTGGGCGCAGGGATTGGAACCCGGGGTCCTGGTGAGACACAGCTCGAGATCGACCGCAGGCGGGCAAGATCCAGGATATCATATCTCGAGAAAAAGATTGAAGAGATCGAATCCCGATGGAAGGTTGTTTCCGCGGGAAGAACAGGAATGTTCAACATTACTATCGTAGGATATACAAATGCCGGCAAAAGTACACTTCTCAATACTCTGTGCAGTACCGAGCTTTATACGGCGGATAAGCCCTTCGCAACTCTTGATACCACTTCCCGCCGATTGATACTCCCGGACAGCTCAAAAGTGCTGATATCGGATACCGTAGGTTTTATTGAAAGACTTCCCGAGACCCTTGTAGCGAGTTTTCATACAACACTTGATGTAGTCAGGAAGGCAGATCTCCTGCTGGTGACCGTGGACAGGTCAAGCTCATCCAGAGGCAGGCATATCGATACAGTGAGAAAAACACTTAAGAGAATAGGTGTTGAAGAATCCGTACCGAGGTTGATCGTCTGGACAAAGTGTGATGCAGTTGAAGATTTCAGGCATCCAAGGAGTGGTGTTGCTATATCAGCCTTGTCGGAATTCGGGCTGGATGTTCTCCTGAATCAGATCATCGGTTACAGAGACAGATCACTTGATTGGTTTGAGCTTTCGCTGGAATGCTATGACAGCTCAATTCTCAACTGGCTTTACAGCAATTGCATTGTGAGAGATGTTGCGAATTGTGAAGATGGTTTTGTCAGGGTTCTTGCAGGAGCCTTAAGAGGTTATGATTCAGTTAAGGGAAAAATCGAAGGTTCGAATAATGTAAGAAGTTTTGTTAGATTGTCCGGGCCGCCCCAAACAGAGCATGTGGGATAGAGTGATAGAGTATGTACGAAGGAATTGACCCTAAAAAACTCAAACTTAACCTGAATGACAGGCTAAAGAGCCTTCATGATCTATATCTGGCAGATCTTATATCTGACAATACACTTTCCAGCCAGCTTCTTGAACTCATAGCCTCACGGGAAGCAAAAAACTTCTGGGATATTACAATGAAGAAGGATATAACAGCAAGGCGTATGCTGACCATGCTTGAAGATCCTCAGCGATGGAAAGAGGATTCCTCATCACCGGAAAATGAGAGACAGCGGATACTCAAAGATAGGCTGGTAGGTGTATTCTTCTCCGCTGCGGATTCTTACGAGTACATTCTGGAAATGCTTCTTGATATTGCCAACCTTCCTCATTTTGAATCCATCGTGTATTCCCGGAACACTAAATCAACTGTAAAGAAATCGGGAGCCAAACTCAGCATACTGGACTGAAGGCTGAACATAAACAGGATTCTTACCTCCGGGTGACCTGTTCGTGATGTCCGGTAAGGAGATACATTTGAAGAAAATCCTGTTCAATATAATTGGATTACTGCTCACCGCCGCAGCGCTGTATTACCTTGGTAATTCTTTTCTGAGCGGGGCCGCGGAGGCTGGAGGATTTTCACATCTCCTTCTCTTTGACCCACTGCTATTTGGCGTTTCATTCATACTCATGGTTCTGCACCTTCTGGCAGCCGCCTGGTCATGGATGCTGGTCTGTTCCGTTGCGGGTGCGAGGATATCATTCAGTCAGGCATTCAACGTTCACTTTCTTGCCCAGGTTGGCAAGTACATCCCCGGAAAGGTATGGGGAGCAGTAGGTAAAATAGGACTGTCGAAAAAGATTGGAATGTCATCAACTATAACCGGGCATGCTCTTGTACTTGAAACTCTCTTCATAGTGGCAGGATGTCTTCTTATGTCGCTACCGATAATTCCCCTGGCAGCGAATCGTATTGGTCTTGGAACCACGCTCAGCGTGATAATCGTAGTTACATCTGTTGCCGTTGTTCTGTTCGCTGCACATCCACGAGCTTTCAGAAAGCTGCTTAAGATAGCCGGATCCATCTCCGGCAGAGACTTTGATATCGAAGACCCCGGTTTTACCAATATTCTGAAACTTCTACCTGTTTACATTCTTGTTTTTCTTCTTCAGGGAGTGGCCTTTGTCTTTCTGGCAAGAAGCTTCGGAATGCAGTTACCCTTCTATCCCGGAGCCTTCCTTCTTCCTACTGCAGTAGGTATCGGATTTCTTGCTGTCTTCTCTCCGGGCGGCCTGGGCATTCGTGAAATTTCTCTTGTTTGGCTCATTGGCATAATCATGACCTCCGCCGAACCGGGACAGGCATCTCTTATCTCTATTGCTGCCCGATTGTGGATAACACTGGGCGAAGCCCTTGCATTTCTGGTTGCCGTGATATTGTGGGGAGCAGGCAGGAAAGGAAACACCTGATCTCCCTGCACGGTGTCTATTTTCGAGCTATTACATTCGTATTTTCATAGATCCTGAACAGAACTATCGCGATTTCCATCGATGCGCGGATCATTGTAAGGTAAAGTATCAGTATTATCGGTCCGAGAAGTATAGCGCCAATACCTTGCATCGATCCCATCTGGAAAGCGTAGATAACTCCACCCAGGTAACCGATACAGATGAGTACAACAACAATCACATAGAGCACTCTGACAATCTTCGGGAAGACGAAGCTCTCAAACGAAAAATCGAACAGTGATCCAAAAAAACCTTTCTCTTCCATTTCAGTTTCCTTTCTATTTACGGAATGTACTGCCCTGACTCACCCAGTTCTTCCAGTACAAGAAGCGCTGAATCAGCATAATAACCTTCCGGTGACAGCATAAGGTATCTGTTTATGGCGTCACCAGCCCTGAGGTAATCCTTCCACCCCAGATAAATCCTCGCGAGTTCCCAGGCGGCGGGAGCGTAACCTGTTTCAACTGCTGGAAGAAGGATCTCCCTTGCTTCGGCTCCCCTTGAAGTCCTCCTGTAGACCGACGCGAGCAGGACCAGTGACTCAAAATCTGTTGAACCCTGGCCCAGAACACCCTTCGAGAACCACATTTCCGCCGAGTCCATCTCCCCAAGCTCAAGCCGGGCTTTTCCGCTCTGCAGCCAGATCGAAGGGGTGGTCGGGGAGCGGATAAAGGCACTGTCTAACATGAATGCCGCGCTATCTGGTTTTCCTGTATTGAGATAGAGTTTTGACAGTTCAAAGAACCCTCGATAGTCGTCCGGACAGGTCTCTATGTACTGTCTGAAATAATCAGCTGCGCTATCCCATGACATTCGCATCGCATGGATCATTCCAAGGCCAAGCACAGCAGTATGATAATCCCCGCTGATTTCAAGAGTATGATTGAATTCCTCTTCGGCCTGCTCAAGAAGACCCTGCTGCATATACGCCATACCCGTATCAAGATGGAGCTGAGCGGTAAGATCATCTATATCAATTGTAAGAGGGATGAGACACAGAATTATGAAGATATGCATAGGAAGCCTACCCTTTCATGATAATTTACCTTATCATATTTCATTAAGATATACTCGTCATATGTTGTTTCATTTTCCGAAAACTGACAAGGACAAGTTATGAATAAATACGATCTTGTGATAATCGGCGGAGGCCCGGCAGGATACATTCCTGCCATAAGGGCTGCCCAGCTCGGCAGGAGGGTTGCGGTTGCAGAGGAGGAGCTTCTGGGAGGAACCTGCCTCAACAGAGGATGCATCCCGACTAAAACACTGGTTGCCAGCACAACCCTTCTAAGACAGTCAATGAATGCCAGGAAATACGGTCTTGAAGGAAACCTGACCTTCTCATGGGATGCGCTTTCCAGAAGAAAAGATACAGTGGTAAAGCGCCTCAGGAAAGGCGTGGAAGCACACTTCAAACATCTTGGCATCGATGTTTTCAATGCTCATGCGGTGTTGAAGGGTCCAGGTGAGGTTCTTGCAGGTGATGCCCTGCTTGAAACCGATCACATACTCCTGTCACCCGGTTCCCTTCCCCTGATGCCTGGACCGTTTTCAGCAGATGGGGTTCAGACAAGCCGCGATGTCCTTTCATGGGACGCTCTTCCCGAGAGTCTGATCATCGTAGGTGGAGGAGTGATAGGCTGCGAATTCGCATCCATCTTCGCCAGCCTTGGTGTTGAAATCACTATCGTTGAGATGCTGCCTACAATACTGCCCGGCATTGATGACGATATCAGACAAGTTGTTCACAGATCCCTCAAGCGGTCGGGTGTGAAGGTTTTAACCGGAAACGCTGCGAAGAGTTTAAAGGTATCGAAGGGTAGTGCCGAAGTTACATTGGAAGATACTGTTCAGTTGTCTGCAGCAAAGATACTGGTTTCCATCGGTCGAAAGGCTCGAACGGATGATCTGGGTCTGGAGTCGGTTGGAATTGAATTTTCCCCTGCCGGGATTCATACAGACGAGAATCAGATGACCAACCTTAAGGGAGTCTACGCAGCGGGAGATGTCACCGGGAAATGGCAGCTTGCCCATGCCGGGAGCGCGCAGGCTCTTGCGGCAGTGGATCATATGTTCGGGGATGGTAACAGGAAAATCAATCCTGATGCGATGCCCGGCTGCATATTTACTACTCCTGAAATAGCCACCGTCGGTCCCGGTCAGGAGGAGTGGAAAAAAAGAGGAGTACCCGTGAGAACAGGTATCTCCAGGTATATCGCGAATGGCAAGGCAGTGGGAATGAACGAGACTGAAGGCTTCGTGAAAATAATAGCTCGGGAGAGCGATGGGATCGTAATAGGAGTACAGATGGTCGGTGCTGATGCAAGCAGTCTTATCGGTGAGGCTGTCATGGCTGTTAACCTTGGAGCGGGGGCATCTGAGATCGGGGAGATGATTCACCCGCATCCCACCCTCTCAGAGCTTTATATGGAAGCAGGGGAATCATTCGGAGCTGGAGCCATCCATGGCTGAACCGTATGACAAACTGTTCGAAGCCATTGTCGGTCTCGTACAGATCGTTAGAAAACTCCGAGGTCCTTCCGGCTGCAGCTGGGACAGAGAACAGACCGTTGAATCACTCAGCCCCTATATGCTTGAAGAAGCCTACGAAGTTGCCGATGCAATTCAGAAGAATGATATGAACCTTCTGCGGATTGAACTGGGTGACCTTCTGCTTCATGTCATCATGTCAGCCGAGATTTCTGAAGAGCGGAATGAATTCTCACTCAAGGATGTTGTTTGCGGTATATCTGAAAAACTGATCAGGCGGCATCCTCACGTCTTTGAGCAGCAATCCGGTCTATCCTCCAGGGATGTCGAGAAGCAGTGGGAGGCTATCAAAGCTTCGGAAAAGAAGGATGAGGGATTCTTCGGTTCCATTCCATCGGCTATGCCTGCCCTGCAGACAGCATGGAGGATCCAGCAGAGAGCTTCTGAAGTGGGATTTGACTGGCCGGATGCACATGGCGCCCTTAGCAAGATCTTCGAGGAGATTCACGAATTCGAAAAGTCACTTGAAAGTGAGGATACTGAAGCTCAGAATGCTGAACTCGGTGATGTTATCTTCAGCCTGGTGAATTACTGCAGACTGCTTGGCTTCGAGCCAGAAGCTGTGTTAAGGCACAATAATCGCAAATTCATGGACAGATTCTCCAGGATGGAGGTAATACTCATGGAAGCAGGTTATTCCCTCAGTGAAGCCGATATGGAGATGATGGAGAATGCCTGGCAGAAAGCCAAACTTGGATAGCCTATTTACTTCTCTTGTGGTCATACATTCTATGGTCCGCTTCAGCCAGCGTCTCCCGGATTGAAATCCCGGATTTAGAGTTCCAATGGGATTGACCGATTGAAAGCGTTACAGGTGAACCGATAAGTTTTATCGTGTCCTCCGCCAGCTTGGAGCCGTTGATAATTCTATCCCTTACTATCGCAGCGGTCTGTCCTGTTTCTATCAGTAGCATGAGAAACTCGTCTCCTCCGTACCGGATAAGATAGTCGGTTTCCCTTATGGATTCGGACAGGTATGCAGCCACTTCCCTGAGAATCTTGTCCCCTGTCAGGTGACCGTAGAGATCGTTGATTTCCTTGAAGTTGTCAATATCAATCATGAGAAAACCAATACTGGTGCTGTACCGCTCAGCTCTGAGTTTTTCGCGATTAAGGGCTATCTGAAAGAAGTTGCGGTTGAATACTCCTGTAAGCGGGTCATGAACGGCCAGATTCCTGAGCTTTCGCTCAAGGCTGATCCTGTCTACAGTTCCTGTAAGATGTCCTGCGAGCATTTCAAGCATGTTTGTATCGTCGTTCGTGAAGGCATCCGGGTCGTGTGAGACACATTGAAAAACAGCACTTGAACCGATAGGTATGGATATCCCGCACCTGAAAGGTTCTTTTCCTGAGGTCACTTTGGGCTTGTCGTCATGACTTCTGAACTGAAAAGTGCGCTTTTCCGCAAATGTCATTCCGGCAAGACCGAAATCAAAGTCCGTTTCGCTGCCGATGCGATCATTCAGTTCAGGTGATGTTGCAATAACAGAAAGTACTCCGGCTTTCTCGGTGAGTATCTGGCACTCAATATCCGGGAGGAGCATCCTGGCAGAATCAATCGCGAGTTGGAACGCATGTTTTTTCATCGTGCAGCTCGCAAGTTTTGATGCTGTGTCATGAAGTACTCTCAGCCTGCGTCTGGCCAGTCGCAGCTGCCAGTCAAGCTGTTTTCTCTCAATGGAATGGCGAATCGCTCTCCAGATGGAATCCGATTGGAGATTTCCCTTAACCAGGAAATCCTGGGCTCCCGCCTTCATGGCATCGAGCTCGATTTTTTCATCATCAATTCCCGTTAGAACAACCAGGGGTGTTTGCATGGCGATGCTGCAGATCTGAAGCGCTGTTTCGCTGCCGGAACTGTCAGGAAGGTCCAGGTCTGCTACAATAACATCGAAGGCTCGTTCCTTGATAATATCACGCGCTGAAGCCAGGTCATCCACCCGTTCAATGTCGATATCTTCAGGTGATACATCCTTCAGGCTGTTGCGGAAATTCCGTGCATCCTGAAGGTTGTATTCGACCAGAAGTATCTTGATTGGAGGTTTGATAGTGAACCTTTCGTTTCAGCTAATCATTCAGCAGGTTATTTGAAGACGCTCCTAATAGAGAACAGAGAAGTGTTTGCGTCAAGATTGGAATCGATGCCATGTGAGCCTGACGTTTATTTGACTCATCTTGACTTCAACGTGCTCAGATACAATCTTGTACTTTGGTGTTTGTTGTGACCCTATCCAATATAGTCGATTGGAATAATGCACAGTACATTTTTTTTCACGTTTTTAACAGTCATGGCATCCGTGCCGGCCGGCAATCCCGATGAGCCCGGCCACGGAGATGCACTGCCAAGAATAACTCTTCCCCAGGGGTTTGGGGCTACTGTATTCAGCACCGGAATCAGTGGTGTCGACGGACTGGTGTTCTCCCCTTCAGGGTATCTGTATGCCGCTTCGGAAGGGAATGGAGCCGTCTACAGGATAGATGAATTCGGAAATGCGATTATGGTTGCTGACAGCCTGAATAATCCAGAAGGTCTGGCAGCTGACAGCGCGGGTCTGATATACGTTACCGAGGACGTGGAATACGGTCGTCTGATTGCGATCAAACCTTCGGGAGATCTGGAAATCCTCCATGACAGTCTTCAGTACCCTGAAGGAGTCGCGTTGATCGGGGAAGGTATCTTCGCTGTCACGGAATCCAGCCTTGAAGCATCCATCATCCCACCTGTACTGACCGGTGTTCGCAGGATTGATAAGAACGGCTCGTACCCGATATCCTCTTCGCTTTACCTTTGGAGCTGTTCAGATCTTATCGTTGACAGCAGCGGTGCTGTTTACGTGTGCAACGAGCTTTCCGGCTACGGTTTTATTCAGGCATCTCTGCTTCGTATCGATCCTGATTCCGGTGAATTGGAGGTGTTCTGCAGCGGCCTGCGTTCCCCCGAAGGTATTTGCAGCAGCATCGATGGGTTTTTCCCTTTGTACATTACTGAAGAGGATACGGGAACAGGTTCGGGCAGACTTTCCCTGGTGGACTCCGATGGTTCAGTGACATCATTTGCAGAAGGATTTTTCAATATTGAGGATGTTGCGGTGGATACCGAAGGTGGGATCTATGTAAGTGAGGATACCACCGGTATGATTATACTGATCAGGGGGGAAGACTGATCACACAGTTACAATTATTCCTGAAAACAAGGGAGGTTAAGTGTCCAGACTTGATGAATTAAGATCTGAAGCACTTGCGGGCGGCGGCGAGAAAAGGATCAAGAAAAGGCATGATGAAGGTAAACTTACCGCAAGGGAACGTCTTCATCTGCTTCTTGATCCGGAAACATTCAATGAAATGGGTATGCTTGTAACCCACAACTGCAATGATTTCGGTATGAGCGGGAAGAAGATTCCCGGAGACGGTGTAGTAACTGGCTACGGAAGAATCCACGGCCGACAGGTTTACGTTTATGCGGAGGACTTTACCATCTTCGGCGGCTCACTTTCAAAGGCCGTAGCAGATAAAATATCACGCCTGCAGGATCTTTCTCTGAAAAACGGAGTTCCGATAATCGCGATAAAGGATTCCGGAGGGGCAAGGATCCAGGAGGGAGTAAACTCCCTGGCTGGTTACGGGGACATTTTCTTCAGAAATGTAAAAGCTTCCGGTATTGTTCCTCAGATATCAGCCATTATGGGGCCATGCGCGGGTGGAGCTGTTTATTCCCCCGCCCTGACAGATTTTGTTTTCATGGTCGATCAATCCAGTTACATGTTCCTGACCGGACCTGACGTAATTAAGGAAGTCACCCATGAGGATGTAACTTTCGAGGACCTCGGAGGTGCAGCAGCTCACAGTCGGAGAAGCGGTGTATCACACTTTGTTGTCAGTTCCGAGGAGAAATGTCTGGCGATGATAAGGGAACTCATGACATATCTCCCTCAGAACAATATGAGCGACCCGCCCATGATACAATGCACCGACCCTGTGGAAAGGAGTGATGAATCCCTGGATACAGTGGTTCCTGCAGATTCATCGATGCCCTACGATATTAAACTGGTATTAAATTCAGTTGTCGATGACGGCAAGCTCTTTCAGGTTCATGAAGAATACGCTCCCAACATGATAGTGGGATTCGCAAGGTTGGACGGAAAGCCAGTTGGTATTGTGGCAAATCAGCCTGCTGTGCTCGCCGGTGTGCTGGATACCCTTTCTTCCGTCAAAGCCGCAAGGTTCATCAGGTTCTGCGATTGCTTCAACATTCCATTACTCGTGTTTGAGGATGCACCCGGTTTTCTGCCGGGTGTTGAGCAGGAGCATGCGGGTGTTATCAAGGAAGGGGCAAAACTCCTTTACGCTTTCTGCGAAGCTTCCGTACCCAGGATTACCGTTGTTACAAGAAAAGCGTTTGGTGGAGCCTACATAGCAATGAATTCCAAGAATATAGGTGCTGATATGAATTTTGCGTGGCCTTCGGCTCAGATCGCGGTGATGGGGGCCAAAGGGGCCGTCAAGATCCTGTATAAACGGGAGATCGCAAAGGATGCTGATCCTGAATCTCAAAGGCAGCTTCTCATCGATGAATACGATGATATGTTCAGCAATCCCTGGGTACCCGCAGGGATGGGATACATAGATGAAGTGATCAAACCCCATGAAACAAGGCACAAAGTAATTTCTGCACTGCGGATTCTGGACGGCAAACGCGAGACCATGCCTCCGCGGAAGCACGGGAACGGGCCATTATGACCGTTATTAACAAAATACTGATAGCGAACAGAGGTGAGATAGCAGTCCGAATAGCACGCGCCTGTCATGAAACAGGGATAACCTCAGTAGCTGTTTTCTCCGAGGCTGACAGATCGGCCAAACACGTAAGGTATGCGGACGAGGCTTACGAAATAGGTCCTGCTCCCTCTGTGGAAAGCTACCTGGTGATTAACAGGATTATCGAAACCGCTGTTAAGTCCGGCTGTCAGGCGATTCATCCCGGTTACGGGTTTCTCGCTGAAAATCCTGCCCTGCCTGCGGCCTGCGTTGCTGCGGGACTTGTTTTCATCGGTCCGGATGCGGATTCAATGGCTCTTCTCGGAAACAAGACAGAAGCGCGAAAGGTGATGGAGAAGGCCGGTGTACCGATAATACCCGGAGCGATGGAACCTCTGAAATCAGAAGCGGAAGCTCTGGCTGCCGCCACGGAAGTGGGATACCCCGTTCTGCTCAAAGCCGCGGCAGGAGGCGGAGGGAAGGGTGTTCGTGTAGTACATTCGGAAGAGGAACTGCCGTCCGCTTTCACAAGGGCTGGTGCCGAAGCCCTCTCCGCGTTCGGCAATCCGGACGTTTTTCTGGAGAAGTATCTGATCGAACCTCGACATGTTGAAATACAGATTCTAGCCGACCACTACGGCAACGTTATACATCTCAACGAGAGGGAATGCTCCGTTCAGAGGCGTTACCAGAAACTCATTGAGGAATCCCCCTGCTGCATGCTCGATTCTGCAATGAGGGAGAGAATGGGCAAGGCTGCAATTACCGCTGTCAAAGCCTCTGGATATACGAACGCGGGTACGGTTGAATTTCTTGTCGATTCATCCGGGGATTTCTACTTCCTCGAGGTTAACACAAGGTTGCAGGTCGAACACCCGGTAACCGAATTGATAACAGGTATCGACCTGGTAAAGGAACAGATAAGAATAGCATCTGGTGAAAAACTCGGCATGAGCCAGGAAGATATCGGTATAAACGGGGCCGCCATCGAGTGCAGGATCTCAGCGGAGGACCCGGAGACTTTCCTCCCTTCGGTAGGCTACATAAAGGAGCTTGTCGAACCCTCCGGTCCCGGAGTAAGGGTTGAATCGGGGATATCGGCGGATTATGACGTCCCTGTTTATTACGATCCCCTTCTGGCCAAGGTCATTACATGGGGCAAGGACCGGCAGGAGGCTATTGCAAGGATGCTGAGAGCTCTGGATGAGTACAAGATAAAGGGCGTAAAGACAACTATCCCATTCCACAGAAGGGTACTTGTAGACAAGGGCTTTTCTGAGGGCAATTATGATACGGGTATCGTAACCAGGATCGAACATCACAGAACGAACGACTTCCTGGAGATCTCCGCGATCGCGGCCACTATAGTAGCGATGAATGAAAATAATGTTGATTTTGTTTCCGATGTGAAGCAGGACGACAGGTGGAAACTTTCAGGAAGGATGTACGGTGGCATTCGAAGTATCTGATGGTGAACATCTGCTAAAGGTGGAGGCTTCAAGACTTGAGGTCCGTCCGCATGATGAGCTTTTCGAAGTTGAGGTAGATGGTGAGAAGAAAGTTGTCAGTATTTCCTGGATATCTCCAGCTCACCTATCGATCCTTCTTGAGGGCAAATCCTACAATGTCGAAGTTGAACGCTTCGGGAAGAAATATCAGGTTACCACAAGGGGAGAGACCTACGAATTCAGTGTAACGGATGAACGGGAAGTTGTCACAACCGAGAAACTGCAGGCGAGCGGAACACTGGTTGTAACCGCTCCCATGCCCGGACTTGTGGTGGAGATAATGTGCAGTGATGGAGAACAGGTGGAAGCCGGTCAGGGTATCCTTGTTCTTGAGGCGATGAAGATGCAGAATGAGATAACAGCTCCTGCGTCAGGTATCATCACCGGAATACCGGTTGAATCCGGAGCATCGGTAAACCTTGGAGACAACCTGTTCATTATCGAAAGCTGATGTAAATTGCGTTGTACCATACAAAGCAAGGTTACTCATTGCACGGTACTCGTGATAACATGTGCTGCCGCGGTACTTCTTATAGTTTCCGGCTGCACTGATCTTACGGAATTCGATCATACGCTGCGGGCGGGGGTCAAAATCATAAGCACACCCGATCTATCCGTCATTCATACGATTGAAAACCTACCCGGAGCCAGATCACTCTGTTCCCTCCCCGAATGCTTCATTGTAGCCACCATGGAAGGAACACTGATCTGTTTCGATCTTGAATCGTACCAGCAGACAGGTTCCTTTTCCATCGGTAATCCTTCTTCTTCAGGTTACTCCGAAATGGAGTACAGTCCACTTGAGAGCAGCGTCTACATTATCGGGGCGCTAGGGCAGATTGTGGAGCTGCATGTGCCTGATATGGAGATCATTGATAATTTCAGCGTCTGCGAGACTCCAGTGGATATTGAGGTAGCCTCCGGAAAACCCTACTTTTATGTGGCCAGTTCGAATTCTCGCAGGATCTACGAAGTCAGACAGGAGAACAATGTGGTTTCCAGGAGCTGCGCTCTGCCATCCAGTCCCACATGCATGGCCATCGATCATACTCAGGATACCATGCTCGTTGGGACTCTGGCGGAAACCGAACTTGTTTCCACCGGAGTATCGGTGATGCGTCGAAGGAAGATGAGCAAATTTCCTGCAATACTGGCCATCGAGTCTATTCCTGGCAATATCAGCATCAGGCTGTGTGCAGTGTTCAGATACCCCGGAATAATGGCCACTGTTCAATCCTATTTTGCTCCACCTCTGTATGGCGGATCAGTGTCACTTGATGGAGATATCCACTACATGTGTACAGATTCTGCCGGCAATTATGCTTACGTTCTCAGCTATCTTGGAAATAATATCAGCAGGCTGATTTCATACAACTGCATTAGTTACTCCATAGAAAGTCAGATCGATCTGCAGGGTTACCCACTTGACCTTGAGATGTATCCAGGAAGCACGCTGCTTGTTCTTACCGCTGAATAGCTATTGACAAAACACTACTGATTATCGGTATCTTCCAGTCTCAGCGTAACCGTTGTCTCCCAGTTGCCCAGAGAATCCCTCCGCTGGATCATTGCTGAGTCCGCCCTTTCCCACCATGTCATGTCCATTCCGTCGGAGTAACGCACTCCAGACGCAGACACCGTCTGAGGGAGGGTGTATTCATCCGAACCGGGTATATACAGTTTGATGAAATGCAGACTGGAGTCTGAGAGCAGATAATATTCAACCATGGCGCTTTCACCGCCCGATCCGGTGTAAAGAGCTGTGCTGGAATGGATGACCGTCAGCGAATCCTGGCCTCCAAATGTACTTGTGAAAAGCGCAAACAACACCAAAGCGGTCATGTACTTCATAATAACATCCTTAAGCTTGATGCAACATAGATTCTTCTTCGAGAGTACTATCAACCTTCACATAAACACTCGTCAATAGGAAACTCGATTCCGCCTAACTATCTAACTACAGGTAAATCCTTCCGGTCAATCCGGATTCATCGATAATCCTCAGAGTTCGAATCCCGTCGGGGGTACCAAGGTTCAGAATTTCCAGATTTTTCAGAAAATGACTCGCGTTCCGCGAGTATTTTCCACGGCATCGGGTATTGAATCTGCAGGACTGGATTTGTTTTCGATCCGAGAGAGTTGAATCCCTTGAGTCCGAATGAAGAGGAGACTTCTGAGTCCGGTAAAATCGGTATGAAGGCTGATGATAAGCTGTCTGAAGGGAGTCCGCCACCGAGTGGCTTGTCTTTCTTTGAGCTCAACCCCCCATGTTCTCTGTGAGGGGACATCTGTCCCCGACTGTCTTCTTGCTGTCCAAGCGGCAGATTATCCGAAACC
>JAGLOY010000055.1 GCA_023138735.1 Candidatus Aegiribacteria sp.
TTGTCAGATAATTGAAAAGTCCGTGGAGAACCATACTGGCCAGTAATCCAAATACAACCATAAGTGATGATTTCCTGGTTTTTCTTTTCTTATGCCAGCCAAGAGCCAGTCCCCATAGACTCGAGAACAGCGCATGAGCCGGAACACTCAGCACCGATCTGCCCGTAAGAACCAATACCCCAATTTCTGCTCCGCCGGATGCCCAGCTGTTAAGCACATAGATAATGTTCTCAACCGATGCGAATCCCAATGCAGCAGCTGTTGCGTAGACCATACCATCAACGGGCTCATCAAATTCGCTGCGATTGTAAACAGTCCACCGAACACAGAGAAATTTAGCGATCTCCTCGGTAACCGGAGCTACAAATACGGCCATAGAAAGTACGCTGACATAGAATGGAAGCTCTTTCAGTGAAAAGACCATAGCGGCCCCCACGAGCGCTCCCACAAGGAAAGTCCTTGCTACCAGCTTTTTAGGTTCAGGCGCGTATCTGTCATTTCTATAGAAGTAGATCATCCACAGAAATGCCGGAATGATAGAGGCAAGTGCTGGAATCAGCATGAGAGCACCGCTTCAGCCCGGGATTTCGACAGAACAGCAGAATACTTCACAAACACTTTCCTTACTTCTGAGATAATGAAACCATATCTCATTACATTCAACTGTCAATGAACATGTTTCTATACTATTTGGAGATATTCGAATACGTAAGATAGTTACTAATCTTCAAACCACTCTCTCAGATCAGTATAATAATGTTAAGTTTGATAAGATCAATCCAATTTTACCAATTCTTCATATCTATTCCTGAATTCTATATTCGGTGTTTTTTTGTATAGCTTCTTGTAGAATGAGATCCCATCATTTTTATACATTGAACAATCTATATTCATCCTGGAGAGCATTAGAGCAATTTCATAGTTCAATTCTGCAACATTTCCATCATCTTTTTCATCTTTGAGGATTGATTTCAAATTTTCAATACTCTCTATCATCCTTTGAGCACAATCAGATGCTTTAAAGTCTATTTTTTCTTTAAGAATTCTGGATACAAATGAAGTACTCTTTCTATCGATTTCCAATGATATTTTCAGAGCTTCATTATTAACTGCACCTGCGTCAGGATCGTTCATTCTGAACAATAATTCAGCTTTTTTATGCAAATATTCGCAAAGATAATATTTAATATTCAATTCTCTGCCAATTGAAATTGCTTTATCAAAATACTCTTCTGCTTTGACAAATTCCTGCTCCTCAGTGAAAACTACTCCCATATTCCCAGCAGCAATACAAATTCCTCTTTTATCACCATGCTCTTCACAAATAGCCATGCTTTTCAAAAAACACTCTATTGCTTTTTGATGATTACCCAGATTCAAATAAATTATCCCCATATTCCCAACTGCATTACTCATTCCTCTTGTATCACCATGCTCTTCACAAATAGCCATGCTTTTTTTAAAACACTCTATTGCATTTTGATGATCACCCAGACTCAAATAAATCATCCCCTTATTCCCAACGGCAATACTCATTCCTCTTGTATATCCGAGTTCTTTACAAATTGAAATTTTCTTATCAAAACATTCCATTGCTTTTGTAGATTTTCCTTGATTCCAGTATATAATTCCCATATTTCCAATTGAGATACTAAGTCCAATTTTACTGTCAATATCCTCGCAAATTTCATACTGTTTTTTATAGAGTTCCATGGCTTTATCATAATTTCCCTGATATTTATAAATAATTCCCATATTCCCAACAGCGGAACTTATTCCATCTTTATTACCAGATTTTTCAAATATTTTCAGGCTTTTCCTGAAACATTCCATTGATTTGGTATAATCACCCAAATTCATGCAAGCACTTCCTATTTTCAGAAATGATTTACTTACACCAGCCTCATCATCAATGCTTTTGCTCAAGCCAAGTGCTCTCTCGTATAATTTTCTTGCTTCGTCATAATTTCCAGTAATTTGTAATTCTCCACCAAGAGAATTGCAGCATCTTGCAATATAATTTTTATTACTTATTTCTTCTGCTTTTTTCAATGACAACCTTAAAATCTTCTCAGCTTCATTCGATTTTCCTATAAATTTTAGAACTTCACCTTTTTTCAATGAAATATCAATATAATCAACATTTGACAGCTTGTATTTATTCAATAAAGTGCTGTATATTTCAATAGCTTCTTTATTCTGGAAGTTTTCTTTTGAATAATCCCCTGCTTTCTCCATGTATTCAATAGATCTATTCTCAATTTCCGCTTTTTCGTAATGATATGCTATATCTCCATAATATTTTCTTACATCATCCTTAAATACTTCTTCAAAACTTTCAGCTGCAAACTTGTGAAGCTTTTTCAATCTTGACCTCAGCTGCATATCGTATGCTGCATCCCTTAATAAGGCATGCTTGAATGTGTATTTTACTTCCGACAAAGCAAGCCATATCTTCTCTTTTTCAATAAAATCAAGTTTCTCATCAAAACTCATCATATCTTTTAATATATTGGTCAATATCTTAATTAAAAACTCTCTTCCAAGCACAGAGGCAGTTTGAACAACCTCTTTTATATCGTCAGATAATCTATCCAGTCTTGAAATAACAACTGCCTGAATATTTGATGGAATATCCATGATTTCCTTTTCATCTGAGTACAATTCGCTATTCTTGTTGACCCGTATCAAATTTGATTCATTCATACTAAGAAGTAACTGTTCTGCGAAAAAAGGATTTCCGTTCGTTTTTTCATAAGTGAAATCCAGAAGTTCTGCTGACAGGGGGTTATCAGTATTTAAAACAAAGCGGGCGTATTCAGAGATATTGTCCCTGCTCAGAAAACCCAGATCAATTTTATTGATCTTTGCTTCTCTGTCTAAATCCAGTTCGAACTCAGATCCGTCATCATTAAATCTTGCGGTGCATATAAGCAGTATTGGATAATCATCTATGTTTCTTGTCAGTATTCTGATAAATTGTTCTGTATCGGAGTCTATCCAGTGAGTATCATCAAACTCGATTATTACAGGCTTAATCACACTTTCTGCCTTTATCAAATTCTTAACAGCGTAAAGAAAGTTCTCATACCTGGCTTTCGCATCAAGCTGGCTGTAGAGGGAATCTCCAAATTCAATTCCACAATATCCGCCGATAACTGTTTTTGTTCTTACAAGTTCTGATACTATCTCTTCATGTGATTCAGCTGTGTTATTCGAATGTAAATTTGATATCAGCTCATAGTACTGACTTTCAAAATTCTGCCTGTTTTGCTCTTTACTATTCTCCTCAGATATATCGAAATGCTCTCGGATAAAATAGATAATCGGATGAAAGCTTTTCCTTAGAATATCTTCACATGGGAAATAGAACCAGCTTACAGCATCATTAACCTGTTTTTTGAACTCCCAGACAAGACGTGATTTCCCTATACCTGCTTCTCCATGAACATATGTGATTCCTGCAAATTCATTCTTTAAGACAGGCTCTGAAAATTTCTTCAACAGTTTCAATTCGGTCTTCCGTCCTACAATCTCTCCTTCAAATAGTACCGCTTCACTGCTCCTCATTTTCTTAATAAGTTCGAAAACAGGTATTTTCCCGGTTTTACCTTTAAACTTGAAATCTCCTGCCTCTTTAAAGTCATATATCCCAGTTACTTTCTTAGCTATATTCTCTCCTACCCAGAACTTATTCCATTCTGTCCTCATCATATATCTTGATGACAGATTTACTATATCTCCTATTGCGGTGTATTCGCATCTCTCCTGACCACCCATGATCCCGGCATATACTGTCCCGCAGGTTATGCCTGCTTTGAATCTTAATTTAGTAATGTTGTTTCTAATCTGCAGAATAAAGTTCAATGCTCTTTCAATATTATTTTCGTAAGAAATCGGAGCTCCAAATAACACTAAAGCAACACCATCTTCATCTCCAAAATCAATTTTGTTGAAATATCCGCCGTGCTTGTAAGATTCCTCAATCAGTTCGATGACAAAACCATCTATTAGAGATTCTTTTTTAAACTGATCAAATGAGATGAAAACACAGACAACTTCTCTGAATTCAGCTTTACCCTTGAAGTTGAGTACGGGATCATAAATGAAAGGTTGCAGTTCCATTCGTGCAAATTCATGTGAAAACGATTTGAGCTTCTCCGATCGATAATCCTCATATTCAGAACTCAGAATGAAATAGCCATTCCCGTTATCTGCCAAGTGTTTATTATCAATATTCAATTGCTTGAATATTTTATCATCAAGAACAATTTCACCCTTTCTGGCACTGTGCTCGGATTTTGTACATCCTTCTATTGCTTCACCTCTAAAGTAGTACGTGTACTTGCCGCTTCCACCAATTATCCCCCAGTTTACTTCACCATAAGACAGTCCTACCTTAACTCCGAGCTCGAACTTTCCATATCTTGTTTCTATTATCGTATTATTTATAAAGTATTTATTAATATAAAGAGCTGAATCGATGATCGTGTAATTCGCAGTTTCAGGTTCAATCCTGAATATCGCTGTAAAGGCATCTCCAGCATAAGTGGATATCAAACCTTTATTCCCGTATATATTTCTTACAATTGGATTGAAAATGATATTCAGAACATCTGTTAAAACCTCCGCACCATCTTTTCTGTGAATCATCAAGGTTTCTGTAAGTTGTGTAAAACCAGAAATATCCACTAACATCGTATATGCTTTGAATGTTCCACTGAAACTGTTGTTTTTGAACTGTTCTGAAATGAAGTATGGGATAAGGTTTTTCATTTAGTATTCAATTCTACGTTTTCTAGAATAGTATATCTATTTAGCCTGAAATCAATGATACTGCTTGAAACGCTTCTCGGTCAATGTGATGATTAACTGATTGTCATAAGAAACCCAGCATCACCAGAATCTGTTCAGCACCTGAGGATTCTAAAGGGCATCACGCATCCCCAGTTTTCCTGGAAAACAACTCCAGGAAGAGTGTGTCCTGGTACAGATTCTGAATTCCCATTCTTGTAAGCGCGAAATCGTACTTCACCGGGTCGTCGGGGTTAATTGCTCTGAAACTCTCCGTTATCTCAAACGCCACTGCGCAGCTTGCGGTCTTTCTGCTGGTGAACCCCAGCGCCCCTGCAGCTCTGAACATATGAACATCAAGGGGAACGATCAGAACTGATGGTGAAATCCATTCCCATCCTCCGGGATCCACCTCATCCGTTCTGATCATCCATCTCATGAAAAGGTGAAGTCTTTTACAGGCGCTTCCAAGAGACGGTCTGGGCAGCAGGCTGCACTTCTCCATTTCTGCCCTTTCCAGAACAGTCTCCACGAACCGTTCAAGGGCAATGTAATAATCACCTTCCGAGATGAAAGCTCCCAGCATGTTTCCAAGAAGACCACATTCTTTCTGAAGCATGGATGCGGATTTAAGGATGGCAACCATCTCAGAGGCGGTTGTGAACCTGTGTTTGAATCCTGCAAGCGCCCCGGAGAGATCCTGGAAAGATACATCCGCGAGAAAAGCGGATGGAGAAGGTCCAAGCACGCCAAGAACTTTTTCAGTACTTTTCAGTATCTGGGCAACTCTTCCATATGCGAGTCCGGACGCGATCAGGCCGACTATTTCCCTGTCTTCGATACTATTGTACCTCCAGAGAAACTCAAGTGGGTCAGGATGAATGAATTCCCGCCTGTTGTATTCAATGTAAACGTTTTCCAGGCGTTCGCGAAGCTTATGCAACGGCAGGGGCACAGCTTTCAGTCAACTATCTGAAAAGTGTGACTTTTTGTGCTGTCTGCCATTCGGAACTCGAAAGCCTGATGATGTAAACACCTGCAGGAACCGTCTCGTCGGGCGTCCATGTGAAGGAATCAAAGCCGGTTTCAAGTGCATTATCAGCTACAGCTAATACTCTTCCGGAAATATCAAATACGGTCATTGTTACCGGGGCCGGAGAGGTTGTTGAATACTGAATTGAGATCGCATTCCAGAATGGGTTGGGTTCTGCATTTTCAATCGTTAAGCCCGGAATCAAATACTCTCCTTCGCCCAGACCCGTTGAACCCGTTTCGTATTCGAAGAACCAGGAATCGGGAGCGAATCTAGGCAGGGATTCGTCCCTGCCGGAGTCATCGGATGCGGAAATGTAATACTGCACCGTTTCGTTTCCCGCGACTCCGGGAATATCAACAGTGAACGAATCGGAACCGGTGGAGGTCATGGAAAATGATGTGAAGGACCCGGAAGTGCCGATTCTGTAATGCACTTCCTGACCGGTCAGGGTATTGCCAGGATGGCACCGAATCAGCGCATCGATCGTAACCGGCGTACTGGAGGGCTGCTGCGAAGCCACAGGTATATGACGGATGAACAGCATCTCGTTGTCCATAACATTCCTGGCCCTGCAGTGAAGCGCATCGGTTGGTTCCCAGCCCCCGTACTCGAACCCCTCTATTGTATAACCGGGCAGAGCGGTTTCGTACAAAGCGATTGCAGCGGCATCGTAACTCGAGCCGAAGGTTGGAACGTAAACATGATCGTTATTTATCAGGCTGTTCGTATACCCCTCGCTTCCGCTGCTCTCAACCCTGTAAACTTCCCAGTCGGTTCCGTAGGGACTTTCAGTTGATCCCAGCATATCCGCTGCCGCTTCAAGGGCAACATAATCACCATGGGAAGGCGGAACCCTGAGAACAAGGATCTTCCCGGGACTGAGCATCTTCGCCCAGCAGTCGATATGGTCGATGTAGCTTCCCTGGGGATCGGCCATCGCAAGGTAGTTGTCCACTCCCAGATAAAGCGCCATCTGTGAATCGACCCAGTCCTCGTCCCCCCCGTTCTCATCGTAAACCATATCTGTAGACATAGCCTGATTGAATCCGCTGGACATGTAATTTCCGCCGGTATGAACTATCGTTGATGTGTAAACGGGTATTCCCCAGGTTGAGCCAACAACAATCGGGATATTATTATCTTCATATCTCGGTCTGTTGTATGTGTAATTAAATATCCCCTGCTGTCCGTCCTCCAGAAGAACAAACCATGGGCCGTAATCGCGTACCCAGATGGAATTCGTAGGTGCGAACATGAAATCGACGTTGCTCATATTCACTCCTGCATTCTGAAAGGCAGTCTCAACAGAACTCTGCTGGTAAGATTCACAGATAACCCAGACTGTGGTTTCCTCGGAAAAAGCAACTATCAAACTATATGGAAGCCCCATGGGCCACCTTACGAAAACTCCTGTCGCTGGATCGAACTCACCTGGGTTAACTGTACCCGCAGGCGGCGGTGACGTAGGAATGGTATTAATACCTATTTTATCCAGGCGCAGCAGTTCCTCATCCGTGAAACCGATGGGGAGCAGCTCCTCCGTTCCGCATACAGACATCTCAGCGAAGGCTGCCATTGCGAATATCAGCAGTAAGGGTGCATACTTCATCGGTTTCCTCCAGAAGTTCTTTGAATCGAATAGTGTAAATGACAATGGTATAACAAAAAGTATACAAAACAGTTTCGGAAAGAGGAAGTATCAATGTCCAAGCCTATACTGTACAGCCTTATCGCTTCGGGATTATGGGGTATATGGGGAATATTTGCAAAACTTGCCGCTGACAGGATGGGCCACTGGCCATCACTCTTTATCTATTCTTCAGTATCCTTTCTGCTGATCCTTCTTGTCTTCACTGTTACAGGTTCCACTTTGAAGCATGTTTCAACACCCGGTGTCCTTCTTGCTGTTACCGCAGGCCTGTCGGGAGGTCTCGCGGTTACATTCTTCCAGAAAGCCCTTTCATGCGGACCTCTCAGTTCCTCAATATCACTCACTGCACTCTATCCGCTGATCCCGGTGCTGTACGGTGTGCTTCTTCTGGGAGAGGAAATAACGATTGCAAAGGGAACGGGAATGGGGCTGGCGATAGTTGCCGGTGTGCTTCTATGCATGTAACTGGTAATTCAGATTGAGAAATGTGGTAGAGCCTCGTTATTTGAGGGCTTCGACGGATGTGAACTGACGGTTCAGGCGTAATTCACTCAGAACAAGTCTGTCCGTCTCATTCATTTCATCAATAATCAATCTTGCCATTACCTCTCCGATACCCGGTCCCAGCATGAATCCCTGACCACACATTCCAACGGCAACATAATGATTATCCGGACCGCACCTGTCCAATATAGGTGCTCCATCCGGTGTCATGGGGTATATGCCTCTCCACGTTCTCCGCACTTTAAGATTGGCAAGCCTGGGATAGAGATCTATCATTCTGGGTGCCACCAGGGGAAGGAATTCAGATCTTTCATCGGTATCGGTACCGGGGATCGGAGGATCCGGTGTTATACAGAAAACAATCTGCCCTGTATCGTGCTGATAGAAGTAGTAATTTGCAGAACCGGGAGCTTGACGAATGTCCACCACCATTGGATCAAAGAGCCTTTTAACAGGTTCTGTGACCCCAGCCTCATGGCTTTCCGGAAACACGGGAAGTTCGATCCCCGCCATTCTTCCTGCTTCCACAGCAAAGGATCCTGCGCAGTTCACAATCGCACCACATGCATACGTACCCCTGTCAGTCGTAACCGAAACCACCCTGTTGCCATCAACGCCAAGGTCTGTAACGGTTTCGTTGAAAACGAAATCGGCTCCAAGTTCTTCCGCTCTTCTCCCGAATGCGTAACAGCTTTGCATGGGGCTTGCACTTCCGTCGAAAGGGGACCACGTTCCTCCAAGAAGACCTTCTGGATTTATACCGGGGACAAGGTCCTCCATCTCCCCAGCGTTTATGAGCCTGATATTCAAGCCAGCCTTCTGCTGAAGCGGAACGTTAGCCCGGAAGAGGTTCATTGTCTCCTCATCGTACGCCACGTAGGTGTAACCACCCTGGTACCAGCTTATCTCATCGCCGTACCTTTCCTTCCAGGTTCTGAAGACCTCAAGGGAACGAAGCCCAAGGGCAACCTTGGCGGGTTCACTGTGAGTAGCCCTGGCTCCGCCTATGGCGCATTTATTGTTACCCTGACCCGCTGAAGCAGCGCTGTCTATGCAGAGAACGGATACACCCTTCGCAGCCAGGCTCATCGCCAGGGGAGCCCCGACACTGCCGGCTCCGATAATGACCGAGTCGTAGTTCTTCCTATTCATCGTCCGCCCCCTTGAACCATCCCAGCTCCGTTTCGGCGAAAAGAGGTCTGTCAGTGAAGGCTGTTATTTCCCCACCGAGTATGCCCTCCTCCCGGCATATTCTCTCGATCAGGATTGCACAGGTCTTACCTCCGCATGCTCCGAACCCGGCTCTTGTTACCGCCTTCAGATGGTTCAAATCCCTTATTCCTGATCTTAAATGTCTGCGGATATCACCGGCACTTACCCTCTCGCACCTGCAGACAATGGCGTCATCTGGCAACGGTACTTCGAGGGGTTCGCTCAGAGGGGTAATCTCTCGGGGTTCCTGGATTAGTACTCCAGCTGTTCTTGAGGCGATATCGGCTGGAGTTTCAAGTTTCAGTAAAGTTGTATATGGAAATCCGGCGGCCTTTTGCCACCCGACAATTACAGCTGTTCCGAGTACGGAGCCCTCCCATCCGGTAACGGTTATCTCCGCGCCCTCCTCAAGCAGCCATTCACCCAGTTCAAAGGGTACGGTAACCAGAGGTTTTTCTTTGGATTTCCTGAAATCTACAAGTGTAACGGCCAGTCCCGGGCACACAGCTACGCACTTCTCGCATCCAATACAATCACCATGGAATTCCGGCAGACCCATGATCGGGTGTGCCGATGTACCTATCAGATCCTTCGGGCAGCATGTCATGCAGGGATTGCACGGGATTTCCTGCATGCAGTGAAGAACAGGAAACACACCCTCCCTAATCTCAGATGGATGGTAAGGAAATAGTTTTCCACCGGGGCTTTTCAGCACTTCGGCCTTCTCATGAAGTTCCGGGGGGATGGAAATATCCTCCACCCCCAATTCCCTGGCGATCTGAAGCCCTCTTATTTTTCCGGAAAACATCGCAGCGCTGGCTTCGGCTATCTCCTCCGCATCACCTGCCATCAATGTCTTCATTCCGAACCTCAACGCCTTCCTGTGGAATTCATCAACGGGGTTAAGCCCAACCGCTACCAGAACGGTGTCCACTTCCCAGCTTTTCTCGGTGCCGGGCAGGGGAGTGAAGGAATCATCAACTTCAGCGATCGTAACCGCTTCCACCTTTTCAAGGCCATGTGCAGCAAGCACGGTATGTCTGGTGAAGACAGGAACACCAAGTCTTTTGATCTTATCTGCGTGAACCTTGTAGCCGCCGCATTGGGGCATAGCTTCCGCCAGACCCACAACGGTCATACCTGCCTGCAGAGCATGGTACGCGGCTATCAGACCGACATTGCCGCCGCCCACAACGAAAATTCTTTCCGAACACCTCACCAGATCCCTGTTCACAAGGGTCTGGAATGCTCCTGCACCGAAAGCTCCGGGTAATGTGCATCCTGGGAATGGAAGTGATTTCTCTCTTGCTCCGGTTGCGATAAGAAGGTACTCGGGCTTTACAATCCTGTAACCGTCTGTGCACCTTATACCCACCGTACCGTCACTGAATACTCCGAGTACGATACTGTCGAGCCATACATCCACAGATTCAAGTTCCTTGATTTCGCAAGCAAGCAGGGAAGCTATGTGGATGCCCCTGGTTCCCGCATGACAGTCGACCACCGAACCGAAGAACTTATGCGTCTGCAGAACAAGCTT
>JAGLOY010000056.1 GCA_023138735.1 Candidatus Aegiribacteria sp.
CCGAGTTCTATAGCGGCGGCCATACCCGATGGTCCTCCACCGAGAATCAGAACATCCGCATCGATCGTGAGGGGCTGCCGGACGTCAGGACCGGGAAGATCTTGAAGGAACGGAAGCCCTTCAAGGCTTTCAATCCTCATTCCCTCCTCAAGCGGAACAATGCAGCTCTTTCGCGGAATGCCGTTTATGAGAAG
Organism: Candidatus Aegiribacteria sp.; assembly: GCA_023138735.1. Classification (GTDB taxonomy): domain Bacteria; phylum Fermentibacterota; class Fermentibacteria; order Fermentibacterales; family JCC-6; genus Aegiribacteria. The sequence goes on from JAGLOY010000056.1 coordinate 195, forward strand.
GGTGCACTGTGAACACTGTCCATTGGCACAGAACATTCCCTGCGCACTGGAGTCAGCGTGGTGATGTCCGAATATGTGAATCCCCAAGGCAAACAGAGCTGATGATGCAGCTTCCCCCTCGATACCAATGGCGGTATTCCCATTGAAAGTGAATTCAACTTTCCTGATCCCGGATTCTTCCAGAACCGGATGTTCTGTAATTCTTTTTTCCCCGGAAGACACTTCTCCTCCTTAACGGTTCCCTGGATTTACATGATAATCAGAGAATGGGCAATCTATCACTGCACAAGGAATGATGCAACACTTTCAAGTGTTATTTCTTCCTTGTTTTCCTGCTCCAGTCAGCTGCGAACTTCATCCTTCTGGGTTTCCTGGCCTTGACAAATCCCCTGCACCCGGGGTAGTTGATACATCTCCATACGGTAATATGCGGATATCTGTGTAATTTTGTCAGAGCTCCGCATAATGGACATACGGGAATATTATCCCCTGCTTCCCTCTCAATCGCTCTTTCCTCAGCGTCTATCTCCTTGTATTGCTTCTTCCTGTCGGGACCTCCCAGCCATTGCCGAATCACCTGTCTGATGATAAACCACAGGAACACGATGCCCACAAACAGAAGCAGAAGCCTCGCAGAGTTCATTGTTATCCTCCGAGCAAAAAGTTGTTTTCACTGACAGTTAGCAGTTGACAGAAGCTCTATTCATGCGTAAGTAATATGCTCACTCAGAACCGTATGAATATTAGCAACGTTTTCCTGTATGGACAAGTTCGGGATTTAGGAGTATTGACTTGAAGAACTACAATTCAGATAAGCTAAGAACAATATCAGTTGTCGGCCACGGTACGGTCGGAAAAACCAGCCTCTGCGACTCGCTTCTTTTTGTAAGCAAAGCAGTTGAACGCCTCGGAAGTGTCGATAACGGCACAAGCCAGTTCGATTACACTGATGAAAGCCGCGACCGGAAACACAGTCTTTCATCTTCGATGGGCATAATTGAGCATAACGGTTACAAGATCAACATAATCGATACGCCCGGGCTGGCAGATTTCCACGGTGCAACCATTGGCAGCGTCATAGTATCCGACGGAGTTATTCTTGTTGTTGACGGATCAGACGGTGTCGAGGTAGGAACTCTCAAAACATGGGACTTCGCTGCCAGGAACGATACACCACTTATGATCTGGGTAAACCGCGTTGACCGCGATAATGCTATTTTTACACGAACACTGGAAGATATAAGGAAGAACCTCAGGAAAAGCGCCATTCCGGTAACATTTCCCGTGAAGGATAACGGCGTTTTTTCCGCGATTGTCAATGTTCTCACAGGCAAGGCCGTTAATGCTGAGGGCAAGGATATACCCATACCGGATTCAGCAAAAGATGAAGCTGAATTGTACAGGATGCAGCTGGTCGAAACTGCTGCCGAGTCCGATGATAAGCTGATGGAATCATTCTTCGAAAATGAAACTCTTTCCGAGGAAGAAATGAATACCGGGCTGCAGAAGGCATTTGCATCCAGGAATTTCTTTCCCGTATTCAGCGGACTTGCAATCCCTCCAGTCGGTCAGAAGTTTCTCCTTGATTCAATCCCCACCCTTGTACCCTCTCCTCTGGAAAGGCCTCCAGTTGCCGCAACAGACCATGACAAGGAAGTTTTGATCACTCCTGATCCATCGGGTCCCTTTGTGGCTCGGGTGTTCAACTGCAAAGTAGACACTCATATGGGTGAAATAGTCTTCGTGCGTGTAGAAAGCGGCGGAATCGAAGGAACCACAGATATATCCAACACTTCAAGGAATGCATCCGAACGTCTCGGCAACTATTATTTCATAAGCGGTTCGAGCAGAACCGATACGGACAGACTGGTTACTGGAGACATCGCCGCAATCGCAAAACTGAAGAGTACCTCCACGAACGATACTCTCGGTCAGAAGGGGAGCAAAATCATCCTCAAGCCAATTGTTTTCCCCGAGCCCGTCTACAGGGTCGCCATCGCAGCCAAGGAGAGAGGCAACGAGGACAAAATGGGTTCAGGCCTGTCAGTTCTTGCAAGCCAGGATCCTACACTAATCCTCAGAAATGAATCCGAGATCGGACAGACGACCCTCTCGGGAATGGGTGAGCTTCACCTCAAGGTTATGCTCAGCAGGCTGAAGGACTCAACCGGAGTGGATACGGAAACCTTCAAACCGAGAATCGCCTATCACGAAACGATCACTAAAAAGGCTGAAGGTTCCTACAAGCATAAAAAGCAGACCGGCGGGCGCGGTCAGTACGGTCACGTTTTCATCAGGCTTGAACCTCTGCCAAGGGGGGCAGGATTCGAATTCCAGAGCAAGGTAGTAGGTGGAAACGTTCCTACAAACTTCATTCCCGCAGTGGAAAAGGGAGTAATCGAGGCAATGAAGAACGGCCCCATTTCGAAATGCAAGGTCGTTGACGTAAAAGCAGTTGTTTACGATGGCTCCTATCACCCTGTGGATTCCTCGGATATGGCTTTCAAACTGGCATCCAGAAAGTGCTTCAAGGAAGTTATGATGAATGCCGGACCCAGCCTCCTTGAACCAGTAGTAAACATGGAAGTCACAGTCCCTGAAGAATTCATGGGGGATGTGATGAGCGATCTGACTTCCAGGCGCGGACGTATACAGGGCATTGAGGCGGAGGGTGCTTTCCAGGTCATAAAAGCAAGTGTTCCGGAGGCTGAGCTTTTCCAGTATACAAGTACACTTAAATCACTGACTCAGGCAAGGGGCAGTTTCGTTCAGAGCTTCGAAGGTTACCAGCCGGTTCCAAAGGATATTAAGGAAAAGATCATGGCCAGCGTTACCGAAGAGGATGAATAATTATGTCAGCTAAATACAGGACCACTGCCGCACTTGTTCTTATATCCGTATTCCTTATTTCATGGCCTGTTATGGGCGGAGAAGGCGGAGGCGGAGAAAGTGGTGAAGATGGTGATTCCGAGGCTATGACATACATCACCATAGGCCTTATCGTAGTAGTCGGTGGCCTATTCTTCCTAGACGTTCTAGCAAGTTCAGATGAAGAAGCAGTCATCGTTGACACAATGCCGGACCAGATCATCGAAACAGGTATCAACTGGGATGAGGCCTTTCCTGACGAAGTGCTTATTACACTTGCCGTATCAGTATTCCCCGGAGAGAATGGATCCGAGACCACGATACAGTTTATAAACGTACTGAATAGCCTGGCTGGTGATGACATCACAATATACGCTGACCCGATGGACCTCGGAGCGGGTTCTGCAGTCCAGCGTGCGGGAATGGCTCAAGAATATTTCGGTGTGAATTACCTTGTTTTTCAGGTGGAGGATTCGGAAACACTTAAGTACGGAATAGCATCCCCGGATTCTGTTCTCTGGACTTCCACGGATCAGTCTGATAATAATATACTGGTGATTGCAGAAGATTTATTGCAGTCAGGCGTTTTCTAAGGATTACCAGGAACAATCAATTGTTTGATGTGTTATGCAATTGAACTGATGTTCTTAAAGAAAACGGCGATTAACAGGAAATATCTATTGGTATAGTTCACTGAAAGGATGAGTATATGAAATATCTAGTTTCTATTATTCTGCTTGTGGCGGTTTTTGCTGTTTCTGCAGATGAAATGACCGTATCAATACCCCTTGATCCTTCTGCGATTAACTTCGATGCAGCCGGTGTCTATACTAGAATAACCGGCACTGGAATGGGGCTGATGGGAGCAGAAGGTGAACCCAGCCTACCGGAGTTCACCGCCAGGATAGCCCTTCCCACCGGATGCGCCGCAACCGGGATGGAAGTGGTGAGCGCGGTGTACACACCTGTTCGCGGCCGCTTCACCGTAATGCCTGCCGCTGCTCCAGTTCCGCTTTCTGTTGAACAGGAAATCTATCCTGTTGAACCGAATCCGGAAATCTACGATTCATCCACTCCTTACCCTCAGCGTCCGGTCAGTTTCGAAGGTTCAAGCGTTGTTATGGGAATCCCGGTAGCTTACCTCAGAGTATTCCCGGTAAGGTGGAATCCCGCCAGCGGAACAGTCGAAGTCCTCGCAAACCTCACATTGAAATTAACTTACGAAACCAGTCCTGAAGCATCCACAGTTTCCAGAAGAAGCCTGCAGAGCGAGCTGCGTTCACAGGAAATAGTGATGAATTCCGTAGTTAACCCGGATGAGGTTGCTTCCTCGGGTGCCGCAATTGTCGATTCAAAAGCACTGGCCTACGGTGAATATGTGATCATCACCTACCCCGATTACGAAAGCTACGCCCAGGAACTTGCCGACTGGAAAACCTCCAAAGGGATTCCCACAAACGTATACACAACCACCTGGATACAGAGCCAGTACACCTGTGTCGATCTTCCGCAGGAAATCCGTGCATTCCTTACCGACTGCATTGCCGAGGGTGCGGAATACGTACTCATTTACGGAGATGACAACAGGATAGCGGGAAGAGACGTTAAAATCACAACTGGCGGTGAAACCGAGTACCCTCCTGTTGATCTTTACTGGGCCGATATCAACGACACCGCTCCCGGTGCAGACCTCTGGGACAGCAGCGGAAACAGCGTCTGGGGTGAATACGGAATCGACAATGTTGATTACCACCCGGACCTCTGGGTCGGAAGGGCAAGTGTAAACTCAACGGGTGAATGTACGATCTTCAATGAAAAAGTTTTCGATTACGAGCAGGTTTCAGTGACCGACTATTTTGAAACAGCCCCAATCGAATTGAGAATCGGTTACACAACCGAACTTCTCTGGCCCGGATGTTACGGCTCTGCAGGAGCTGAACTTATCTCTCCCATGGTTCCATCAGGCTGGGAAGAGGCCAAATGCTACAACTCCACTGGCAATAACTCCCCAACGATCACTAGAAATATGATCAATGATGGACCGCACCACCTCTACCATTCAAGCCATGGCTCCGCGACATCCTTCACACTTCCTGGAGGATATTACACAACATCTGATTTCATGAACCAGACCAATATCTCCGGTGGCGGTCTTCCGGCAATCTGGAACTCTATCTCATGCGAAATCGGGTATCTTGATAACGGTAGCGACTGTATGGGTGATGCGTGGAATAACTCCCCCAACGGCGGAGGATTCGGCGCGTTCAACGCCAGGTACGGATGGGGTTACCCAAGCAGCCCCGGATACGGTCCCAGTGAGATTCTTTCCAGATACTTCTACGATGTAATGTGGAACGATGATCTGTACAACCTTGGTGTTGCTCATCTCATGGGCAGCGATGAGTTGTTCCCTCCTTCCGATGAGTGCTACGACTGGTGTACGAAGGAATACAATCTTTTCGGTGACCCTGAACTTCCGATGTGGTTCGTTGAAGCAGATGTCCTTTCCGCTTCGCATCCCGCCACTGTCTCAGGTGCTGGTAACGTAACCGTTACCGTTACCAATACCAGTGATGCTCCCGTGAGCGGAGCAAGGGTATGCCTTCAGAAGGGCAACTGGCAGACCGGAGAGGTCTACGAAGTCGGAACAACCAACGGCAGTGGTTCGGTAACGCTTTATGTCAACCCCACCACAACGGGAACAATTTCAGTCGTAGCCTGGGCAAGAGATCATATCTCCTACCAGGGCAGCATCAGTGTGACTGGTGTCGGAGTTGAAGAGGGTCGCACCTCTCCCGTCTTCACTAATGGTACAGGTGCTGTCTATCCCAGCCCCGCCATGAGCATCGCTACAATACCCTTCAGCATTGCCGCAGCAGGTGACGCCAGGGTCGATGTATACGATGTAGCAGGCAGAATTGTCGCAACCCTGGCAGCCGAAGAGATGGCAGCAGGCCAGCACAACCTTGTCTGGAATCTTGAAGATGCAAACGGCATGCTTATTCCTTCAGGTGTATACCATGTAAGGATTTCAACCGCTGACTGGACAGGCACGACCAACCTTGTTGTAACCAGATAGAATCTGCGTAAAAAGCGGAAATGAATGGGCGGGGAAATCCCCGCCCTTTTCTTTGTTGTAGAATAAGCGATACTTGTCAGGTTCATCCATCGATCGGTGAGACGGAGTACATTTGATTGTAAGTATCCTGGAGTCTTACAAATGCTTCCCGCTTAGGAAACAGGGATGAAATATCGAAATCATAATCCATACGGAGTATTCAGAATTCCTGCATTCAGAAGCCTAATTCTGGGTGGTATTCTGGTTCACATAGGAACGGCAGCTCAAAGTCTGGCCATAGGCTGGGAAATGTACCAGAGAACTGATCAAGCCCTGATGCTTGGGCTGATCGGGCTTACCCAGGCAATACCGATGCTTCTTTTCACCCTTCCTGCGGGTTACCTTGCGGATGTTTTCAACAGACGTACAGTAATGGTGGCAGGAATGATCGGAACAACACTCACGTCAGTCGGACTGGCGGTTTTCAGTCATACCAGCGGTGCTATCATCTGGATGTACATTCTTCTATTCTTCGACGCTACATTCCATCGCATTGCATCTCCCTCCAGAACTGCCCTTCTACCTCTGCTTGTTCCCCAGGAGCAGTTTGAAAGCTCGGTGAAATGGCGGACCACTCTCTTTCACCTGTCGGCTGTTATCGGTCCGGCGGTGGGGGGAATTATCATCACGCGCAGTATAGCAGCAGCATACGTTTTCAGTGCCCTCACCACTGTTATCTACATCTTCCTTCTGTGTAGAATCAATGTGCCTGATGCCCCGAAAAGTCATCGCGGCGAAATGGTGAAACAGGTGGTGGAGGGAATCCGTTTTGTCTGGAAGCGGAAGGTTATTCTGGGCAGTGTTTCTCTTGATCTATTTGCCGTTTTTCTAGGGGGAGCGGTATATCTGCTTCCAATCTTCGCAAGGGATATTATCACAGATCCACCCTTCGGACTCACACCAGAAGAAGTCCTGGGCTGGCTCCGGGCAGCACCTGCTGCCGGGGCAATTGCCATGGCCCTGATTCTGGCCCACCTTCCTCCAATGAAAAAAGCTGGTCGCGCCCTGTTTCTCTCAGTTGCAGGCTTCGGCCTGGCGACAATCGTGTTCGGTCTTTCAAGGAGTTTCTGGCTTTCCTGGATAATGCTCTTCCTGACAGGATTCTTCGACAATATCAGTGTTGTTGTACGCCATACACTGGTTCAGCTCCGTACACCGAACAGAATGAGGGGAAGGGTATCTGCAGTCAATTCGATCTTCATCGGATCATCCAATGAACTGGGTGGGTTCGAGTCAGGTCTGGTGGCACATCTGTTCAGCCCGGTCATATCCGTTATCAGCGGAGGGAGCGGGACAATTATCGTAGTCGCATCGTGGCTGAAACTGTTCCCGAAACTGAGGAAGGTGGATTCTCTGGCAAACCCTGAAGACAGGTAAAGTAAATTTCACTTCACTGATTCTTATCTATGCCGGGCCATGAATTCACCGAAAGATGCTACACTTCTAAAACCAAGTTTCTCGTAGCATGAAACTGCTGCAGGATTATCAGCCCTCACATTAAGACCGATATGATCAACGGTTCCCATCATCGACCGGCAAACCATTGCAGTTACAGCACTTCCGAATCCCATTCCCCTGTAGAGTGTATGCGTGGCAATATTACCCAGCGTTCCAACCCGGTACTCCGGAGAATAGACATGTATACCACCGGCACTGACGATATTTCCATTTTGCCTGATACAGAAATACTGCCCGGTTTCAAGCATCCGTGGATCAAACCAGTTCTCAGGGTAACTCGTGCGGTAGAAATCCAGAAGCTCCTCCCGGTCGCTCATATTCAGTTGAACAACATTCCGGCAGTCGGCTTTTAGAAGGGCTTTACTGTCTAAAAGGGCCATTCTACGGAATTCTCCATGGGCTTCCAGTTCATGAGATTTCTCAAGAACGGTTTCAATGCCGGGGCTGAAGTGACAATAAACCGGGTTGGGAAGCAGGTGCGTGATGGATGCCAGCAATTCCCTTTCCGGAGATATATCCTCGGACATGACTATCAGTGTTGGAAGTTCCATGCCTGTATACAGAAGGGCAACGGAATCAATCTCCCCTCGGGATCTGTGTCCGAACCAGCATGTGCGGGGCCAGAAAAAATCGTCGAGGTCACCGATGGCGTAGATATTTAGATAGGTGTTCCTTCGGAGGAAACCTTCCAATTCCCGACGGTCGTGGAAAAATTCAAAATTCATCTTACCCCCGAGTATTAACATTCTGATTTGGAAGTTTTCCCCTATTTGTATAATACTACTATTCGGAGAAATGAAACTGCAGACTTTGGAGGCAGCAATGAAGAACAGTGTAAAATCAATCGCGGTGTTTATCGCTCTTGTTTCAATCGTAGCGGTTATGTCAGGATGCGGCAATGATGCTGAACCTGAAACTCCGGCTGATACTTCAAGTTCGGAAACCGTGGATACTCTCGTAATAGCGATCACAGATACTATCGGGGTTGAAATGGGTGACAGCTCCTACGTTTTCGGTATGCTGATGGAAGTCGCACACGGAGCAGATGGTAGCATAATCGCTCTGGACATGAACAGGTCATCTCTTTCTGTATACTCCCCCGACGGGGAATTCATCGGCTACATCGGTTCACCGGGACCGGGGCCGGGAGAATTCCTGATACCCGTTGATTTTGCTGTAATGGCGGATGGAGGGGTTGCGGTATCCGATGCAGTTGCCCGTAATATTTCTTTCTTCGACGCAGAGGGTACTTTCCAGGAATGTATTACTGGTTTCTTCCCGACACCTCCGATGTCCATAGAAGGTTGTCCGGGCGGTGGTTATATAGGGCAGAGCATGTCAATGGTTATGGCCGGAGAGACTATGGATGCTTCGCTGCAGCTCTGCAAGTACACCGACAATACCGAAGCAGATGTAACCTACTTCTCAAAACCGATGGAAATGGACTTCTCTGGTGGAGGTCAGGCTGAACTTCAGCGGGGCCCGGAGTTCGATTTCGCAGTGGGTCCGGACGGAAGTGTATTCGTAGCCGAGTTATCTGACACGCTCTTTGCAGTGAGTGGTTACTCCCCTGATGGAGAGGAATTCCTTACTCTTTACGAAGAACGGGAGAGAACTCCCCTGACGCAGGAGGAGATCGATGCCGGATCACTGGCAATGTCCATCATGATAGTTAATGGAGAGGCTTCAGCCGGTATGGACAGAGTCGAAAATGTGTACCCATGGAGGAACGTGATAGCTTCCATAGGAGTTGATTCCATGGAAAGGATATGGGTTGAGATGGCATGTACGGATACACCTGTTTTCAGGGTGTACGATTACTCGAGCACCCTTCTTTTCGTGGCTGTGCCGGACGTTGACTTCACTGCTGTCACCCGGCCTTCGTTCATGATAGATGCGGGCGGCATACTGGCCTGTGACAGGGATCCGATGGATTATCCAAAGATCTACAATTTCCAGCTGCTGGAGGACTAGAGTGGTAGCTCTGCTGGTTCTTCTTACGTTATCATTCCCCGGAACCGGGCTGGAGACCCCGGGTGAAATAGATCCTTCAGATCCAACTGCAGGAGATTTTCTGGATCTCGATCTTTCGGAATACTATCGGATCGCCGGGGAAGCGTACAGAGACGGGCATTACAACCTGGCTATCAGGTATTACCTTGCATCTCTGACAAGAAATATCGATAACGAAATTGCAATTTATAATGTTGCCTGCTGTTTCGCCCTGATGGGTGACGTGGAGCTTACTTCCCTCTATCTGCAAAGGGCGGTGATCGCCGGTTATCATGACATCAGTTATATGCTTGCCGATCCTGATTTCGACGGGATACGGGATGATCCTCTTTTTGTCGGCACCATGCAGCATATTTCAGCGGCACTGGGAGAAGCGCCTGAGTATACAGGTGACGGGTACCTGTTTTATGCAGAGGCAGCATTCCGCTGTCTACTGCGTTTCCCGAAGGGATACGACCCTGAACAGGAATACCCTCTCGTTGTGGGCCTGCACGGTTACGGTGATTCTCCGGAGAATTTCATAAGACTCTGGGAATACTTCGATGAGCCTGATTTCATCTACGCCTGCCCCAGGGGACCGTACCCCTTCACGGAGAACAACGTTACCGCCTTCTCCTGGTTCAAACAGTACGAAGAGGGGTACGATATCCGGGAGCTTGACCTGCTCTCCACCGAGTATGTGATCTCACTTGTCGACGACCTTCAGGAAAGGCACATGATATCGGATGTTTTCCTATTCGGCTTTTCCCAGGGATGCGCCCTGACCTGGATGACAGGTCTCACACATCCTGAGGAATTCACCGGACTGATAGGATTTGGAGGAAGGCTGGATACAACATTTGTCAGTGCTTCTGGCTGGGGTGATGTCTCCGGACTGAGCGCCTTCGTGGCAAACGGTACTATGGATCAAGCTGCCCGTGTCGAAGCAGGATTAGAAGCGGTTGAAATCCTTGAAAACCTGGGAATTGAAACGGTTTTCAGCTCCTGGGAAGGTGTACATATGGTTAACAGGCCTGTACTCCTTCAAGCTCAGGAATGGATGAAATCGCTACGCTGATGCTGGAGGCCGGACCTAACGTTATCGGGGTCGTATCTTGAATTTT
>JAGLOY010000057.1 GCA_023138735.1 Candidatus Aegiribacteria sp.
TTAACAAATCAAATGCCAAAATTCAAGATACGACCCCGATATTGTTTAGATGTTAGGTCCGGCCCCTATGGTTACTTCAAATTCCGGCAATCCCCTGGCAATATGCTTCTTAACGGCGCACTGCTCCGCTGAACGTACAAGCGCCTTATGATATTTCTGGGGGAAGGAAGCTGGTACCCGGATATCAATTTTCAGTTTCTGAAACATTCTCGTTTCAGGATCCCGCTCGGCAGTCTGATAAAGCTTGATGCCTTCTGAAGGAAGGTCATGATGCTGGCAGAATGAAAGCACGTAAATTCCCGCGCAGGTTCCGAGGGAAGCGAAGAACAGATCAAAGGGCTCCGGTGCCGCTCCCTCTCCTCCGCCCCGAACAGACTGATCCGTTCTGATAGTGAAATTGCTGTAAAGGGCATCTACTCTTTTTCCACCGGGAAATACTATTTCCATATCCACTGCTACAGCGCTCCTTATTCATTTGAATGATTTCTTGCCGGTCATTTCCGTGATCCTCAATTTCAGGATCAGCACGTTCTCAATTCGCCGTTCCGGAATGCTCCAGTTATCAGAACCAGAATAGTGCTTCATGAGAATATTCATAGCATTGAGTTTATCGGTTGCTCCCGAAACTTCCTCGAGGTTTCCGTAACCTATTACACTCCTGTAGTTCATTCCCCATCTGAAGGCCTCTTCCGCCGGCTTCACCGAGACATCCGTTTCAATTTCAAAACACACAAGTCTGTTACTGCGGATAAATTCCAGTTTCAAGCCCTCTCTGGCCGAATGAAAGTACAGACATCCATCGGAATATCCGTAGCACATTGGGACAATGTAGGGAACATCGTCCCTGCACAATCCAAGTCTGCATACGGTTCCGAGGCGGAGGATCCCTTCCAGTTCATCACTGCTAGAAATCTCCCGGTCCTTAAGCCTCATACTGAGATCTCCTGGACTCTGCCAACCAGACCGCATTCGAGTCTTACCTTGATACCGTGGGGATGCCGGGGTGATTTTGTTAGGATATCCTTTACGATCCCCTCGGTGAGTTCACCTGATTGCTGGTTCACCTTGGTTACGATTGCAACTTTCATGCCTGCTTTGATATCAGCTCGTGCAGGAAACATCATGGTATGATGTTGACCAGTTTACCCGGGACAACTATCACCCTCCGGGGTTTACTGTCTCCAAGCAATTCTTCAATCCTGTCAAGTGACAGAGCTCTTTTCTCTAATTCATCCGCACCTGTCTCCGAGGGAACCCTCATCCGGGCACGAATTTTCCCTTTCACCTGAACGACTATTTCAACTGAATCAAGAACAAGGTCAGCTTCGTTCCAGGAGGGCCATTCCTGCTGAGCTACTGTATCTCCTGAGAAGTTCATCCGCTCCCAGAGTTCATCGGAAATGAACGGTGTCATTGGTGCCAGCAGTACAAGCAGGTTCCTTATCGAATCATTCCAGAGGCTGCCTGCCGCTCCTGCCCTCTCCCTGTTAGCCGAAAGGAAATTCAGGTACTCCATCATTGCGGCTACTCCCGTGTTGAAAGCAAAGGAATTAATATCTTCCGTAACCTTCTTTACAGTTCTGGCCGTATTGTAACGGAGTTCGGCAATGAAATCCTCATCCGGCTCCATGGGCTCCGGCTCAGCTGTTTCATGAACAACCGACCAGATCCTTTTCAAAAATCTGTATGTGCCGGCTATCCCCTCTTCGCTCCAGCCCAGTTCCGCTTCGAAGGGACCCATGAAAAGGATGTAAAGCCTCAGGGCATCGGCACCGTACTTCTCCACCATCTCGTCCGGCGTAACGATATTACCTTTTGATTTGGACATTTTCTGTCCATCAGCACCGAGTATCATTCCCTGGTTCTTCAGGACTGAAAACGGTTCGTCAAAATCAAGCATCCCAGCATCGAACATGACCTTTGTCCAGAATCTGGCGTAGATAAGGTGCATTACCGCATGCTCGGCGCCGCCTACGTAAAGATCTACGGGAAGCCAGTATTTGACTGCCTGAGGATCGAAGGGTCTTCCTGATTCGTGCGGGGAGGCAAACCTCAGGAAATACCAGGATGAGCAGACAAAACCAGCCATCGTATCGGTATCGCGCCTGGCAGGTCCTCCACACTTGGGACATGTTGTGTAAACCCATTCTTCTGCTTTTGCCAGAGGCGACAGTCCAGAATCATCGGGTTCGAAATTCTTAATTTCGGGCAGTATAACCGGAAGGTTCCTATCGGGCACGGCTCCGCATTTTTCGCAATGGATTATCGGGATAGGGGCTCCCCAGTACCTCTGCCTTGAGACAAGCCAGTCCCTTATCCTGTAACGGACATCAGGTTTTCCGATTCCATTCGAAGCGGCGTACTCAGCCATTTTAACTCTTGCTTCATCGGAGTCGAGACCTGTGAAGGGTCCGCTGTTCAAAAGCTGTCCATCAGCAACCGTAGCAGCTTCGGAGACTCCACGGGGCACCCCTCCGGGGGCTATAACCTCAACAATGGGTATGCAGTATTTAACTGCGAATGCATGATCCCGAGCGTCGTGAGCGGGTACCGCCATTATTGCAGCAGTTCCATAACCGGCAAGCACATAATTGGCAACGTAAACTGGAATCTTTTCCCCATTGTATGGGTTTACAGCGAAGCAGCCGGTAAATACTCCGGTTTTCTCCTTCTCTGCCGCCGCAGTTCGTTCAAGATCACTCTTAGCCCTGGCGTCGTTTACATAATCCATGACAGAGTCATGCATTTCGGGCGTAACCAGTTTCTCGATATCCGGATACTCCGGAGCAAGAACACAGAATGTGGCTCCGTAGATAGTATCGAGTCTGGTTGTATATACGGGAAGGTCTAATTCGAAGCCGTTTTCGGGATTAACCACTCTGAAAATTACTTCAGCCCCCTCGGATCTTCCAATCCAGTTCCTCTGCATTGCCTTGATTCCCTCGGGCCAGTCGAGGTCTTCAAGGTCTTCAAGCAATCTGTCGGCATACTCGGTGATCCTGAAGAACCACTGCTTCAGTTTCTTTCTTGTAACGGAGCCGCAGCAGCGCCAGCAGATACCGCCCGCAGCCTCTTCATTGGAAAGTACTATCTTGCAAGCAGGACACCACATCTGATCCTTCTCAGTCTGATATGCGAGTCCCCTGTCGAAAAGAAGATTGAAGAAATACTGCGTCCACCTGTAGTAGTCGGGATCGCTTGAATTGATCTCCCTTTCCCAGTCGTAGCCGGCCTCTATAAGTTTAAACTGCCTGCGATAGGTATCCGAGTTGATTCTGGTTACTTCAGCGGGATGCACACCTGTTTTAATAGCGTACTCCTCCGCGGGCTGACCAAAAGCATCCCATCCCATAGGATGCAGTACATTGAATCCATCCATTCTTTTTTTCCGGCATATGACATCGGTAGGTATGTAATTCTTGCAGTGACCAACAGACAATCCTGCCCCCGAGGGATAAGGGAAATAGTCAAGGCAGTAGAATGGTTCTCTGTCGGGCCTGGTACCGGTTCTGTAAAGAGCCATCCTCTCCCAGACAGGTTTCCATTTCTCTTCCAGTTTTCTGAAATCGTAGGGATCCAACGTTTCCTCCAGGTAAATACAATTTCCATGATTCTCGAACCGGTAGTATGACCAGAAAATCGACCAAGGTAAAGTATTCACTACGCGGTATCCAGCACTGAAGACTGTACCCACATTCCCGGGGATACATCATTCCGCACTTGACTGAATGCTAGTCCATGCAGGGAAAGAGGATATAAAGAGAACCGTTTTCTTCGTCTTTGCGAAGCGTACCACCAGTTAGCTGAAGTACCAGGCACAGTAGAGAGATTTCCGAGGTTTGCGGAATCCCTCCTGAATAGTCGATTGGTACAGCTTGATCACGTAGTCTGGCAGGAACTGTCATCAAGGGACTCCCATCGGTCTTCCTTATTTCCAGTTTCACATACTGCTCCGCTTCTCTGTACAGATCCCCTGTATACGCAAGGTTCTTCCTTCGAATCAATGATACTCTGAAATCCGGCGCGGCTTCGGGGCAAACGATACTGCAGAGCTGAAGCGTAATCCGCTGAATGAGATCGATATTTCCGGATATATCGTAAAGGCTGCCAGAAATGGAAACAACCGGAGAAAACATGCCTGCCTCAATAAAGGAGGAAATAACCTTATCCAGATAGAATTCTGCATTGATCCTTTCTGGAATTGCGTTCAAAGACATCTGAATCAGTCGAAGGTAGAAGTAGCCTTTGTCCATACCCTCAAAGGCGTACTTCGCAGTATTCAGAACTGCCGCTACAGGATGATCGGGATTTAAAACCTTCTTTATATGCATGAAGCCTCTGCTGATGGCTTCCAGAAGGCTGTCCAGCATATCTCTCAATGCGGATGCTGATTTTTCGGCTGATTCCATCTGCCCCAGGCGCATTAAATATGAAGGATCTGAAACAGGCCACCATACGATCAGTGATTCACCAATATGCCCGTCAAGAGCCACGGCAACCATCTGCACGGGCTCACCACTCTCGGTTTTGAGCTTCATGTTCAGCCTGCCTTTTTTCAGGATGCCCGAAATCGATGCATCAAGATGTGACCATTCGGAACCAGAGAACATATCGTATACTGTACGGTTGGAAACGGCTCCGTCAGTTGCATCCATCCAGGTGGACAGGAGTATTCTGCCACTGCTGTTGGAAATAAGAAACTTGCCAGCTGCCCTCTCCGCTATAAATGTGAATCTTTTTCCTATTGCCGATTTTTCAAGTTCAATACAGGTTCTGGCAACGTTGCGGACGAAATCCTTCAAGATAGAGTAATCTCTTCCACCGTTAAACACACATTCCCCGATTATCTCGTTATCAGTTTCCAGCGGAATTGTCCATTGGTGCAGCGCAACCCCATCTGTTTTCTGATCGTAGGATGTTCGTGTAACAGGATTGGTTCCCCGGATCTTCAAGGTAACTCTGGACGCTCCGGATATTTCAAGAAGTGCAGTGACGGCCGCCTCTTTGACCCTGATCCGATCAGAAGCTGATAATAGAGCAGATGTGCCTCTGCTCAGAGCGGAGTATGTCTCAGCTGCCTTTTTGGCTGCATTGATACTGAACACATCATCCGATTTAACTCCTGCTACAACTACTGCAGGTTCAAGGCTCCTGCCTTCGACTGATTCCGTTCTAAGCAGGCGCCATGTACACCTGGTAGCTTCCCCATCCTGATTCTCGACTTCCCAGGATTCCTGGAATTCGGAAGATCCGTTTCTGACGAACCTCTGAGCAGCACTGATACCCCCAATACCGCTGAAAAGGATACTGGCGGCAATCTCAGACCTGGCAGTGGCTAAATCGTAAGAAACTCCGGTCAGTTCCTCCATGGGTTTGTTCCAGAGGATAACCGACCAGTCGATCCTGAACAGGGCAACAGGTACATCCAGTGAATCAATCACTGCTCCCGCCAGCTTACTCTGTCTGCTGAGCAGAAGATCCAGATGTTCTACCTCTGTCTCGGACTCGTTAGCGTTGTGGTACGCCCTGATCGCTTTGGCTGCTATTTCAGCGAGGGGAAACAGCTCTGCCGACGAATCACTCCTTTTGGTCGCTATAATTATATGACCGTAGGTCTTTCTATCCGATTCAAGAGGAAATACTAGACAGCTGGTGAACCAGGAATCAAGAGCTCCCATATCATCTCCGGTGAGTCTGTACCCGGTATCGGAATCAACCAGCACTGGAGCCATCCTCAACTCTAAAAAGGCTTCAGGTACATCATCAGGCCAACCGGATGTACAGCCTGCAAGCCTGCTGTCGGAAAGGGGATCGGACAGGTATATTGCTACGGCATCTGCGTTTATGCAATCACGTAATTTTTCAGCAATTTCAGCAGTACTGTATGTTCCAGTGGAAAGGAGTGTATCAGCGAGCTGATTAATTTTTTTGACCATTTCAAAGAAACTTTTATAGTTCTCATTCACTATTGTGATTTCGGAAATATCCTCGAATATCCCAACCGCATAGAATACCTCCCCATAATCCTCGAGAATGGGGTGAACATCCTGAAGAATTATCCTTCTGGTTTTATCGGGAAGAATGAATCGGGCAGTTCTGGCATCCTCCTTTTCCTGTGATTGGTTTGAAAAGAAGGGTCTGGTCAGATCTTCGATGATCTCATAGCTTTCACTTGGAAGGATTTCGTGCAGATGAATACCAAGAAGATTTTCAACCAGTCCGAACATACGACCGAAAGCCCTGTTGGCTACCAGGATTCTGTAGTCCCTATCGAACAGAACCAGACCTGTGCTCACTGAATGGAAATATGCCTGATTCATCTTTCTACTCGTTCTGAGCCGATTTTCAGCCTGAAAACTCTCAGTCGTATCGAAACAGGTTCCAACCATGCCGCTGCTGCCCGGAGTGAATGTACACTCTATTCTGCGCTGGGCATCGGGATGGCAGACTACTTTTATCTGTTTGCCGTCCAGAACCATCTTCACGACATTCTCCCAGGAATACAGAACGGGTGCTACCAGAACATCCTGTATATTCTTACCAATTATATGCTTCTGTGGAATCCGGAATATACTGGACATAGCTTTGTTCCAGAGTGTGATGTTGCCTGTTCTATCGGTTCCCACAATACCGGCGCCGAGTTCATCCAGCATGACATTGCTCCGGCTCTGGAATCCTGGAATACCGAAAATGACTATCTCAGCCTGATCTTTAACTGTGGTGATTGACCCTGTGAGGGAAGATGTGGACAGATGAACCGGAATGTCCGGCAGTCCACCGGCAAGAACGGTTGCAATTTCAGCAGGAAGAAGAGTAAGAGGTTCGGATGAGTTTATCAGTTTTCGTGCACTTACACCCAGAAGTCCTGCGCTGTCACCGGAAACAAGTAGTACACCTGAATCCGGAGTCCAGCTGATCCGTACCCATCCACGTGAATGTGGGGCGCCTGCCGTGCCATTATTCATCCGATTTGCTCTCATCATAGAACGATGAAACCATCATGGTTAGATTACATACTGCAGGCCGATGCAGAAATGAGTCCATGAATCATCAACAAAATCCGAATACTCATTGGGAAAAGAAGTGCTTTTTCTGGATCTTCCGCTATGAGACAGTGCGGAGTCAATAATTACCCGACCGATACGGTAATTTCCCCCTATGGAGAATGCAAGGCCTACGCGGTTCATATCCTCTCCCTCATTGAATCCGACACCGGCATACATGTTCATATTATCTCTTATGGGGGTTTCAAGGGAGAGCTTCCCGATGAAGAAATTTTTACCAAACGGATCGACTATTTCTCCTTCAAAACCCATCGTAGAATTACCTATATGCTCGGCTCTGGCTCTGCCGGCAATTGATATTCTGGAGTAGTAGTGATCTGAGGATCCCGAAGTATAGCACACACCGGCGCTTAATTCATCATCCGCCAGAACAAAACCAGCATGATAGCATGCCTCAGAAGCATCCCAGCCCCATGTGTATGTCGAATCGATGTAGGGAGTGAACTTCTCATCATATACATATTCGTAGTTGACGGAGCCGAACCTCATTCCGGCGGAAACTCCTGCCGAGAAGTTGTCGCTGAAACTCCACGAAACTCCGCCCAGAGCTTCCCATAATCCACCTTTGGCTTTCAGCATTTCAACGATATCTATACCAGGATGGGAGGGATCATCAGGGAGGAAGTGCGTTCCTTCATACTGGTGATCCGATACCTGTGCTATGCCGGCTCCAATAACCATATCCGGGCCTGTCCGAAATGCTACTGCACCTGTAAGTGAACCTAAGCCGGTACCTGACCGCTGTACTTTGCTGGTGCTGTCAACAACTTCCTCACTCCATGCGATTGACGAAGTGGAAGCTGTCATATTGAAGCTGTTAACATTGGAAAGAGATGCGGGGTTAAGAAATACAGCCGAGGCTCCCTGGGATCCGAATACTCTGATACCCACCAGAGCAGCTGACCGTATGCTGACGACATTTATAGTGTTTCCGTAGTTCAGTGCATCATGAAATCCGTATCCGAAGCATACTGCTGGAACGATTATAAATAGAATCAGAATAGAAGTACTCAGCGATAATGCGGTTCCAGAATTGCGTCTCAATGAAAATCCGGCAGGTGCTGAATAGGGCATGTCGGTTCCTTTCGTGTATGCGGTAATTGTTCCTGCAATGATACAATCAGCGAATAGTAAAAACAATATTGCGTTCGGCTAGGAGTGTGTCCGATAATGTACATTGAGCAGAAGATTCTCACAGCTGAGATAGAATGCTCGAAGATTTGAGGAGGATACTGGAAGTATTTGACGATAATATGCGGGCATTATAGCCAGCTGTGGGGGTTTTATGCCAATGTTCCATTGTTGGACAGGCTCCTAAATGATAAGCATATTAACCCAATAGATGAAAGGGGCCCGAATGGAACAGACACTTGTTATTCTTAAGCCAAATGCGGTACAGAGAGAACTGATAGGTCAACTGATATCCAAATTCGAACGCAGGGGCATGAAGATAACTGCTATGAAGCTGACCAGGATCTCCATCGAAACGGCAGAACAGCATTACATAGAACACAAGGGGAAACAATTCTATGAGGATCTCATATCCTTCATTACAAGCGGACCATCGGTTATCATGATTCTTGAATCAATGGATGCTGTTGAAATTGTAAGGTCCATGGTTGGAGCAACTAATCCTGCGGAGGCCGTGCCTGGTTCAATAAGAGGTGATTATGCAACCAGCCCCGGTCATAATATGATCCATGCGTCCGACTCCAGTGAATCAGCAGAAAGAGAAGTGGAGTTATTCTTCAAACCAGAAGATATACAGGAGTACCGTCTTGCAGTAAGACCCTGGTTATAAACCAGTACGCTGATGAGCGAGCAGGATACGACAGGTAATGCTTGACAGGGTACTAAAGATTCCAGTTAAGCCCGAAGGAAAGAAGCGATTGCGACACCTTGATGTCGATCGGGTCCCAGGCCGAGAACGCGAACGACTCCCTGGTTTTTGACGACCATGCAAAGGCTCCGTTCAGAGTTATTCTTCCGAGGGCTAATCCTGCTCCTACAGACAGGCCAATTCCCTGGCTTTCTATTTCCTCATTCCTGTCGCTGATGGATAGCGCCCCCCGGAAAGTAAGGGAGTTGGATGGGACAAACTGTCCAATAAGCCTGCCTTCCAGATTGTTGGCATCACCCGGATCAACGATCTCAACCTCTATCCCCAGTGCTCCCTGCTTCGAATCTCCGGTATAGAGCAAGATACCGGATGCAATTCGGGCATCGTAATGATCGGTAGCGGATGCCCATGAGATGCCTATGCTGGTCATGCTGAGGGGAATCATGATTCCAGCGTGCCAGCAGAAATCACTTTCATTCCATGCGATCGAAACTGTTGTGTCGTTTTCAGGATTCACTCTATCTTCAAATGTGGAATCGTAACTGGCTTCACCGAAGCGCAGTCCAGCGGAGAATCCTACATTTATCCAGCTTTCAGGGTGCCATGAAAAACCAGCGGCGGATTCGAACAGACCACCTTTGGAATCAAGCTTATATCTTTCGATGATATCACCAGTGATCGCATCCCGGTCGTAATAATTACCTTCGAATGAGAAATCCGAAATTCTAGCTATTCCAGCTCCGATGGCAAGTTTACTGCTTGCCTGAAATTTCATGGCGGCGGAGAGATTAGCAAGAGTAATCCAGTTGAAATCATGAAATCCGGTAGTGTCTTCGAAGGATTCGAAAAGCACACCCGGACCAATCGACATTGTAAAAGTAGTGCCGGGGATCCGGTAGATATCAGCAGGATTGGTCAGAACGGAAAGGGCATCCCCAAATCCGATGGCCCTGGCTCCTCCAAGAGCCAGTGTAACGGCATTGAATCCAGGAATGGAAGTACCATTCCCATTTGCAGCAGCATATCCGAAAGCAGAAACGATACCCGGAACAACAAGAAGCAAGGTCAATACAGAAAATAACACAGTCCTCATAATAATCCCCAGTTCATTCTATGTTATGCGTCAGAATGCAGCGGAAGCCGCCGACAGCAGGGCTGCCGACGGCAGCATCTAGTTTCTCAGGAGAAGTTCTCCTTAACGTATTCGTACCCTTTTCTAACAGCCTTCTCGTTCAGTTTCATGACCTTATCGGATTTCCCTTTGAATAGAGATGTCATGAGATTCTCTATCTCACCAGGATCGAACATTTCTGTAACAGCTGCGAAGGCACCTACACTGACCATACTCTGGACCCTGGTATTACCTAGCTCATCGGCAATACCTGTAATCGGTATTGGATACACTTCAACGTCCGTACGCGTGGGTTCTATGTCAATAAGTGTACTGTTGTAAATAAGCGCTCCGCCGGGAACAAGTATCTTCTCGAATTTTTCGAGACTCGGCTGGTTCATTGCGATAACCATGTTGGGTTCGGTGCACTCGGATGCACCAACGGTATCTGACTGTATCTTGACCGAGCAGTTAGCGGTTCCACCGCGCATTTCAGGGCCATAGGAAGGCAGCCAGCTTACGTTGTAACCGTATTCCATTCCAACGTTAGCAAGAGCAATACCAGCGGACATGATACCCTGCCCGCCAAAACCGGCTATCCTCACAGCAACCTTCTCGAAGGCAGCATCGGGATTCTTTTCTAGATTTGAATCACTTAGGGCACTATACTCAAGAATTCTCTTGACTTCATCCGGGTCCATGACTGGAACGGGACGTTCAATCGCAGGGGTATCTTCCGAATCATCCCTGAAGGTCTCGAGAGGGAACCTGGGTATCATATTCTCTTTAATCCACTCCTGGGCTGGAACAGAGTCCATCTTCCATCCGCTGGGACACATGCTTAGAACCTCAACAAAGGAGAATCCTTTTTTATCCCTGGCGTTCGAAATAGCTTTACGTACTGCTGCCCTTGTCTTCCTGATATTGGGCATATCATGAAGAGATGTCCTCACCACATATACAGGAGCTGTCAGCTGATTGATGATTTCGCATACCTGTATCGGATAACCGTCAGTTTTGACATTTCTTCCGTATGGCGTTGTAGTGGTTATCTGTCCCTCAAGTGTAGTTGGAGCCATCTGCCCGCCGGTCATGCCGTATATGGCGTTGTTTACAAAGAATACTACCATGTTCTCTCCACGGTTGGCAGCCTGGAGGATATTATTGCCTCCGATAGCTGCAAGGTCTCCGTCACCCTGGTAACTTATCACAACCGAATCTGGATTCGCTCTGGAAACGGAGGTAGCAACAGCAGGAGCTCTTCCATGGGGAACCTGAAGGTTTCCTGTATGGAAGTAGTAGTATGCGAACACACTGCAGCCAACGGGACTTATTACTATCGTCTTATCAACAATATCAAAATCCTCAAGAGCTTCAGCTATGAGCTTGTGCAGGATCCCATGGCCGCAGCCGGGGCAGTAATGTGTTCTGTCCTTCTCGGCCCCGGGCTTATGCTTGTAGACATCAATAAAACCCCTGGGTTTTCTAAGAATTGTTTTCTGTGCCATAATCACACCCCATAAAGTTCGGAGACATTTTCAACGATCTCCAGGGCAGTCGGAACATTGCCGCCCATTCTATTGTAAAGATCGGAAATCATCTTTCCGCGCAGCGCAAGATTTACATCGTCTACAAGCTGACCATCAGACATTTCAACGGTAAGAATACCTGTTAATCCTCTATCTGCAAGCTCCGCGATCTCATCAACAGGGAACGGAAAAAGAGTAATGGGTCTGAGCATACCCAGCTTAATTCCTCTTTCCCGGGCGATATCGACTGCAGAACGGAGAACACGGCTTGAACTTCCGTAACCGATAGTTACGATTTCAGCATCGTCTATTCTGTACTCTTCCACCCGAACTTCATTCTTCTGGATGATCTCGTACTTCTTCATCAATTCTCTGTTCCAGCGTTCGAGGTCATCATGATCAAGGTAGATGGAATTGATAAGATGTCTGGAATCGGCAGTTCCATAAACTGCCCATTCACTCTTGTCTGGTAATTCTGTCACCGGTTCGGGAAGCTCTACAGCCTCCATCATCTGACCGATAACACCATCGGTGAGCACAAAGACAGGGTTTCTATATTTATCCGCCAGTTCGAAAGCCAGCATTGTAAGATCGCACATTTCCTGTGCGGAATTGGGCGCAAGTACAATAACCTTGTAGTTGCCATGTCCACCGCCCTTTAGAACCTGGTTGTAATCTCCCTGCTCGGGGCCGATGTTGCCAAGACCGGGACCGCCGCGCATGATGTCGACTATTACACACGGAAGAGCTGAACCTGCGCAATAGGAGATACCTTCCATTTTAAGGCTGATCCCCGGACCGGAGCTGCCGGTCAGAACCCTCAGACCGCACCCCGCTGCTCCGTATACCATATTGATCGCAGCAACTTCACTTTCAGCCTGAAGGAACGTTCTTCCGAATTTCGGGAAAAGCAGGGAAGCCGCTTCCGCTATTTCGCTGGCCGGTGTAATGGGATAACCGTAGTACGCCTGGCACCCGGCAAGAATCGCGCCGTATACAGCAGCGTGGTTCCCCTTCATAAGTTTTCGAGGCATTTAGCTCACCTCCTCTGGTACATAATTCCTCAGGTATACTGTAACAGCACTGGGTTCGGGACATGTGTAGAAACAATTACCGCAACCTATACAGCCTTCGCCAACGTACTCCGAAAAATGAAATCCCTTGGAATTCAGTTTATCCGAGATCACCAGTACTCCTTTGGGGCACGATGCTACACAAAGCCCACACCCCTTGCAGATATCTGGATCGATCTCGGAAAACGGGTATTTCCTGTTTTCGTTCACTGGAAAACCTCCCGGTTCATGTTGATATTTTTCTTAACAAAATCTGTTTATGATAATATGTTTGAAGATTACTTAAATATATGCCTCAAGTCAACGCAAATCGAATCATATTTCGTACTGAATAGCGGAATCAGGGGTATACTTCCAGTGTGTTCCCGTCGGTTGTTATTATGAATGTACCGTCCTGATCAGTTCTGTAAATCAGTGCTCCGTAATTTTCAAGTCTCTGCACTACTTCAGCATGGGGATGCCCGTATGGATTACCGTAGCCCACTTCGATTGCCGCGTAATCCGGATCTACCGCCTGCAGCCAGGAATATGAGGTTGACGTTTGCGAACCATGGTGGCCAATTTTGAGAACATCTGCTGAAATATCATCTATCAATCCCTGGCCCAGGGCGCTGAGTATAACATTCTCACCACTGGTTGTTTCAAGGTCGCCGGTAAAAAGAAAAGATACATTCTGAAAGGTTATCCGCAGAACAATGGATGCGTTATTCGCATCGGAACCGAGAGGCTCCACAGGATGAATGCATTCAACTGTAAGATTCTCATCCCAGTCAAGAATATCTCCCCTTCTGGGAGTGATGAAGTCCGAACCATTGTCGTCAATTGCCTGAAGGTAAGCCAGGTAAGTTACTGTGGAATAGGGAAAGCCCGAATCCCATACCGTTGCCACCGGCACATTTTCAAGAACACCGATCAGGCCTCCTATATGATCTGCATGCGGGTGTGTGGCGACAATTCCGTCAAGGCTGTCAGCTCCCAGGCTGTCAAGCAGCGGCAGAACCTTTTCAATTCCGCAGCTCCAGCTTCCGGACCTGTCTCCCCCGTCGATCAGGTAATAATTGTTATCAGGAGTTTTGAGGAGAATAACATCCCCGGAATAAGAATCGTTATGTGAAGGATCGATAAAAAATACGGTCAATCTGGGGGTCAGGTCCGGAACAGTAACCGAAACTTCATTACTCCATGAATTCAGCTGCGATTCATCAAGTGTTTCCACCGCGTAATAATAGGTTGTCAGCCCCTCAACTTCATTGTCCTCGTAGGTTGTTTCACCGCTTTGCTCGCAAGTTGAAACGATCTCTGCCGATGATGGGTCACCCTCTATGTCAGAGCTTTCAGATCGGTACAGGTTATAACAGTAGAAATCATTGTCGGGACATTCGGTCCATACGAGAGTGATCTGGCCAAATATACCATCTCCCGTATAAACTCCTGTCAAGGTAGAGGAAGTGGGTGGTGTGGCAGCGGGAACGACCACGGAGTCCTCATTGCTCCAGGAATCCAGTTCATCCTCGTTCATTGTCCGGACAGCATAGTAGTAGGTATTCCCCTCACTGATACCGGTATCGGTCCAGGAAGTACCTGACACGGAAGAAAATATCAGACTGGTATCAGCAATTCCTGTATTGGACGCGATTCCGGGGGTGAAGGAACGATAGATGGCATACCAGGCAAAATTATCATCAGGGCACTGGGTCCAGACAGCTACCGTCTGATACTCACCCTTACCATTTCTTTCCAGTGAAAAAGTGCCGGTATGAAGGGAACCTGTCTCTTCAAGTGTAACCGTGAGTATTGATTCGGTTGGATTGGAGAGTTCCAGAGGTCCGGATGGATCGTTGCAGGATAATACTGCAATGAGAAGGAGGATAAGTACTGAGAATACTAAAAGAATTTTTCCCATAGGAACCTCCATGAATCATTCAGAACCATTGAAGTATACTCTCACCTGCAGAACTTCGCTATCCGATGTCGCACTTCAGAGGAGCTTATTCCAACCGGCTTGGGTTTTCCTGTAGCCTGACATTTCCAGCGTAATTTCATCACCGTTCCACACAGTAAACCTTACCGTCCTGCAGCCCTGAAACTTCAAGTACCGCTCAAGGGTTTCAAGGAACTTGTGAACCGGTAGATTCTCAGCAATCTCAACCTCTGTAACTATGGTTACCGCGCCCGGCTTCAGCATCATGCTGCCCAGCTTCTCCCCCGAAAGTTCAAGTATCAGTTTTCCTTCATCACCTCTCTGAAGAAGCGGCGCACATTCTTCGCTTCTTCTGCGCTGTTTTATTCGGAGGTGGAAGATAGCCAGCAAATATAGAACTCCAAATGAGAGGATGGCCGGAATGACAGGGACACTCCCCTTCAATACTATCAGAAGTGCAAGCAGTGTCCCATGCGAGAGGAAGACCAGCCCCATGACAATGGACATCTCACCGGAGAACTCCCTGCCGGCTGAGAATCCGGCGACCCTCTTCATCTGTGAAGCCAGCCACGGTTTTCCTCTTGCGGTTGAGATGAGCAGCACTCCTGCAAGGATAAGCTCAAGAAGTACGTATCCAGCTCCGCTGTATCCCCGACTGGCTAATATCTCACCGGTAAGACCCGCGGCTGCGAGCACCGCTCCCTCCAGAATGAGGGCTGGATGTTTCGTCCCGCGGAATACCAGCAGAAAAAGGAACTCCCCCAGACCGAGAGCCAGCACTGCAAGTGCAGCATTGTACCCATCGAGGAAAATATCAGCCGCGAGGTATCCTGCAATTACAATAAGGATCGGATACATCTTATTCCGGTTCAGCTTCGGGTCTCATGACGAATTCCTCACCCTCGGTATCCAGAAGCACCCTCTGCCCCTGATGTATACTGCCATCGATTATGGAGTTGGCCAGTTCGTTCTGAACGTACTTCTGTAT
>JAGLOY010000058.1 GCA_023138735.1 Candidatus Aegiribacteria sp.
GGTTCGTATCCAAGTTTCGTCAGAAGATCCAGGGCTGATTCGGACGGGATCAGAGTAATGTTCTGTTCTTTCAAAATCCTGTTCAACCTCTTGAGCTGGATCTCAACGATCTCTCTTAACTCCTCACGTCCTAGCGGACTGAAAACGATGATATCGTCTATTCTGTTAAGGAACTCCGGTCTGAAATGTGTACTCAGTTCCCTCTTGGCCCTTTCCGTAAGCTCCTCCTGTGTGAGCTTGCCAGCGCTTTCTGCTATCCAGTCACTGCCGAGGTTGCTGGTCATGATGATTACCGCATTCCTGAAATCAACGGTTCTGCCCTGGCCATCCGTCAGGCGGCCCTCATCAAGTATCTGCAGAAACACGTTGAATACCTGTTGATGAGCCTTCTCAATCTCATCGAACAGAATGACTGAATAGGGTCTTCTCCTGACGGCTTCTGTCAGGTATCCACCCTCATCGTATCCGACGTACCCTGGAGGTGCTCCTATCAGCCGTGAAACGGAATGCTTTTCCATGAATTCACTCATGTCGATCCTTATCAGGGCGTTCTCATCGTCAAAAAGGAAATCAGCAAGTGATCTTGCAAGCTCAGTCTTACCGACTCCTGTAGGCCCCATGAAGATGAAACTGCCCAGGGGTCTGTTGGGATCCTGCACGCTTGCACGTGATCTTCTGACAGCCTCAGAGACAGCAGTGACCGCTTCATCCTGACCAATTACCCTTCTATGAAGCTCATCTTCCAGTGTGAGAAGCCGCTCTTTCTCGCTTTCTAAAAGTCTTGATACAGGGATTCCTGTCCACTTCGAAATAACCTCGGCAATATCCTCCGGGGTGATCTCTTCGGAGAGAAGAGAGCCATCCTTCTGGAGAGAGTCCAATCTTTCCTTCAGTGAGGCGGATTCGCTCTCCAATTCGCGGATCTTACCGTACCTTATCTCCGCTACTTTTTCAAGGTCTCCCTGGCGCTCAGCTATCTTTGACTGTCCACGGAGATCCTCTATCTGTCTCGCACAGTTCTGGAATTTATCGATAAGGTTCTTTTCGTTCTTCCATCTCAGCTCAAGTGCCGTTCTTTCCTCTTCGAGGCCTGCAAGTTCCTTTTCGATGAATTCAAGCTCCGACTGGCAGTCAGCCTCCTCTTCCCGTCTCAGACCTTCACGCTCAATTTCGAGCCTCCTTATCCTGCGCCTTATCTCATCTATCACTTCAGGCATACTGTCTATCTCGATGCGGAGTCTGCTGGCTGCCTCATCTATCAGATCAATCGCCTTGTCAGGCAGGAATCTGTCTGTGATGTAGCGGTTGGAAAGAGTTGCGGCGGCGATAAGGGCCGCATCCTGTATGATGATCCCGTGGTGACTTTCATACCTGTCGCGGATCCCCCTCAGAATGCTGATCGTATCCTCAACGGAGGGAGCTTTTACGAGAACGGGCTGGAAGCGTCTTTCCAGTGCGGCGTCCTTCTCAATATGCTTTCTGTACTCATCCAGAGTAGTAGCACCTATGCAGTGCAGCTCCCCTCGTGCAAGAGCAGGTTTGAGCATGTTAGCCGCATCCACCGCACCTTCAGCAGCACCTGCACCGACAAGTGTATGCATCTCATCAATAAAGAGTATTATTCTGCCCTCGGCGTCAGCTATTTCCTTGAGAACAGATTTCAACCTCTCCTCGAACTCTCCCCTGAATTTCGCACCTGCTACGAGGGCACCCATATCCAGAGCCATAACACTCTTGTTTCTGAGCGTTTCAGGGATATCATCCTCCGTTATCCTTATTGCGAGACCCTCGACAATTGCCGTTTTTCCAACACCCGGTTCTCCAATGAGAACCGGATTGTTCTTTCTTCTGCGGCCCAGGACCTGCATGACCCTTCTAATCTCGTCATCCCTGCCAATGACCGGGTCGAGTTTTTCCAGTCGGGCCATCGCCGTTAGATCCCTCGTGTATTTCTCCAGAACCTTGTAATTGTCCTCAGCAGATTCCGAAGTTATCCTGGAAGACCCGCGTGCAGTGGCCAGGGCTTCCAGGAATGCTTTCTCTGTAACCCCTCCCGAATGCAGTACTTCAGCTACCCTTCCTCCCGATCCGAGTAACCCGAGGAACAGGTGTTCTCTGGCAACGTATTCATCCTTCATTTTCGCTGCCAGTTTTTCTGCAGCACCAAGTACTTTTGCCAGGGATGATGACATCCTTGGTTCTGATCCTCCTTGAGTCCTGGGCAGCGCGCCCAGCACCACAGAGATGTCGTCACGCAGAAGATTCCGGTTCAATTCAAGCCTGTCAAGTACCCCACTGATCACGCTGTCCTTATCATCAAGCAGCACTGCAGCGAGATGAACGGGAGCTATCTCCGGATTTCCGGCTTCAATCGCAGTTCGGCCGGCCTCCTGGACTGCCTCCCTTGATTTAATCGTAAATTTCTCAAAGTTCATTCATTACCTCCTGTTACCTCCTGTCGGTACAATAGAAGCATATAACCTGCCAGGCAACCTTTCAGCAGGGGGCCGGGTCTAACATCTAAACATTTTGTCTGTTTAAATAGGTGCCGGACCTAACATCTAAGTATTTTTCATTGTTACAATTGTAACGAATGTTCAGATGTTAGGCCCGACCCCCAATTCATTGGACCCCTTTTCTGATTTAACATCCGGTTGTAGTTTCTCCTGACTGGAAAACCGGATCATTCACAATCTAAGGAGAGAACTTATATGGTAAAGACTGGAGTCATCGGACTTGGTTACTGGGGACCCAACCTGCTGAGGAATCTTTATTCCAATAAGCGGAGAGGGGAACTTGTGATGTGCGATTCAGATCCTGCCCGACTTGAGAAAATTAGATCAAGATATCCCGATGTGAGTTTCACGTTAGATTGCCAGGAACTGTTCAATGACAGCAGCCTTGATGCCGTTGTGATCGCAACGGACGTCTCATCACACTACCCCCTTGCTAAAAAGGCTCTGCTCGCAGGGAAGCATGTATTCGTTGAAAAGCCCTTCGCTGCCAGTATCGCGGAGGCGCAGGAACTTGTCGACCTGGGCAAGAGCAAGGGTCTGGTTACAATGGTAGGACATACATTCATGTTCTCACCTCCCGTCATCAAGACAAAGGAGATCATCGACAGCGGTGAGCTGGGTGATATTCACTTCATCACATCCAGCCGGGTGAACCTCGGTCTTCACCAGAAAGATGTTTCCGTGATCTGGGATCTTGCCCCGCATGATTTCTCCATGCTGTTCTACTGGCTCGGGGAGGAGCCTTCGGGAGTAAGTGCCTTCGGACATGCATACGTTCTTGACGGTATCCCGGATGTGGCTTTCATAAACCTCGCTTTTCCGAGCGGTGCCATCGGTAACGTTCAGGTTGCCTGGCTTGCACCATCAAAACTCAGGAGAACGGTGATCGTCGGAAGCAGGAAAATGCTTGTCTACGATGATACCGAACCCATCGAAAAAATAAAGGTTTATGATAAAGGTGTGGATATTATCGAACCTGAGAGCTTCGGTGAATACCAGCTTACCTATAGAACGGGAGATATCGTTTCACCAAAACTGCCAACGGGTGAGCCCCTGGCAGCGGAGATGGAGGAATTTCTCAGCTGCATAGAAACCGGAAACAATCCGAAATCATCAGGGGAGGAAGGTCTTGCTGTTGTGAGGGCTCTTGAACTGGCCGATGCCAGCCTCAGGAAGGCGGACTAGAACTGTCAATGGATTCTTCAGTACAGCTTAGTACAGAGGAACTTTACATAACCGGAAGATCGGGTGACCCTCTTGAACTGGCAGTTCTTGCCGGATCGATGATAGTCCTCCTTGGAGACGATACCACCATCGCCCCGGACCTTGCCCTTGTTCTCGCAGGCAGAAAGTCTCCCGCTTCCGGGATGATTCATCTCGGAGATAATAACCTGGATATTACAAGCCATAATGCAAGAGACAGGGTTGAATACGTTTCATGCAATTTCTCATGTCCTCAGGGAATGACTGTTTCTGGACATCTTTCCCTTGCATCCGCAGCGGCTGGTCACAGCAGAAAAGATACCAGAGATATTCTATCACAGCTTTACACCTGGTGTTCGCTTGAAAACTGCATGGATGCAGAGGTGAATGATCTTTCGCCAGACGACCGGTATCTTACCGCCTTTGCTGCGGCATGCCTGCCGATTCCCGATGTCTTTGTACTGCAGGGACCTTTTCCGGATAAACTGCATCCACTCCTCGAAGACCTCTGTCAAGGAGGGTGTGCTGTCATCGCATCCCTTCCCGAAATTCACACCATTCCTCAATCTACCGATAGAATCGCTATCTGTGACTCTGATGATGTTAGACAAATCGTAAGGCTTCAGGAGCTGTCGGATGCATGCTCCATTCTTATGCGGCTCCACGTCAGATTCTTCCCTGTCCTGCCCAGAGCAGTTATGGAAAGTCTACCTGGAGCCAGGGATGTTCTGGCAATACGGGGCGGGTATGAATTCCGCCATCCTGGACTCTCTGCTGCCGTAACAAATCTGGTCAATCTTGCCAGAGCCAATTCAAGACAGATAGTAGGGCTTGAGGTAAAACCACCATCATACTCCGAATTAATTGAGTACTTCACTCCTGATGATGAACCTGGAGAGGCGGATCTTTTTTGCGCAGAAGACCTGGATATCTGAGAATATGCGGCTCTGTATTCCGGTACATGTCGGAATGGGCATCACGCCGGCAGCTGTTTATCTGGATTCTGCTGGCCGCGCCCTTAATCGCATGGATACTCCCGGGACAGACTGTCGTCCCCTTTCTGCCGCTGGCGATATCCTGTATTACATACTGCGGGCCTGCTGCATTCATTACAGGATGGCGCTGCTCGGATGCAAGAAATGATCTTGCGGATATCCTGTTCAGAACAAAAGCCGGGAAATACTCACTGATACTTCCGGAGATTCTGCTTCCAACCATTGCGGGTGTACTGCCCGCGCTGGGGCTGGCTGCCCTCTGGACAGCTGGCAGAGGCGGTATTCCCTGGCAGCTTTGGGTGGTTATCCCCTTTGCTTCTCTGACCGCTGTTTCAGTGACGGTTCTGCTGGAGAAGTACCTGGATCAGACAGGATATATACTCAACCTTCTGGCTTTCATGGCCCAGGCAGGAGCCGCATCATGGGTACTCTCACCTGTTTTCCAGCTCATGATACCTCATGGATATGTTCTGTGGACCCTGAGATGGATTGATGGCAGCAGGGCAGCTTATCATGGAGATATTTACGTTTTCTTCGCGGTACTTCAGGGAATTGGGCTGATTCTCCTCACAGCAAGAGTACTCTCGGATTCAGGAATAAATCATTCGGATTAACGCCTGGAGACCCATCTGGATCCCTTGAGTGTGAACCTTCTTTTCAGATCGGCACCCCGGCTGATACCTACCCTCTTTGAAATGGATACATCGGGTCTGCTGCCGATTGTCCGAATCAGCACCTGAATCTCTCCATCAACCAGTGGAATTCCATTGTGCCTTCTGTCTATTCCGAAGGCCTGGCATAGTTTGCCAGGACCGCTGCAGAGGTCGACGAGTTTATTCCTCCCGCGGTTCTCGCACATCAGGTCAATTCCCTCGAGTGGTTGGACTGCGCGGATCAGAACGGCTTCTCCAATTCCCGAAACACCGGATGTCACATTGAAGCAGTTGTGTACGCCGTAGATGAGATATACGTAAGCCAGCCCTCCGCTCTCGAACATGATCCGGTTCCTGCAGGTTCTGCCCCGGAAAGAATGGCTTGCCGGATCATCCTCGGTGTAAGCTTCGGTCTCCACAATAATCCCGGTGATGAACTTACCGTCAACCTTCCTTCGCAGAAGACAATCAATGAGGGCAGGCGCAAGGACGGCAGCACATCTGCTGAAAAAACCGGGCGGTGGTGTTGAGTACTTCTTCAGAATCCTCCTCCTGTTTCAATGAAACACAATAGCGTACATTATGACTAAAGAACAAGCAAGCAAGGAGGATGATATGAGTGAGTGCCCATTCTGCAATCCCGACGAAGACAGGATCATCTGGAAAGATGAGAATGTATACGTTATCCGCGATCTTTACCCGGTATCTCCGTCCCATTCGCTTATTATTCCCTTAAGACATTTCGCCAGTGTATTCGATGCCACCGAAGAAGAGCTGACCTCTATATCCCGTGCGCTCAGTTTCAGAAAGAAGCAGCTTGAACAGTCCCTTGCGGCAGATGGGTACAACATAGGAGTGAATGAGGGCAAGTCTGCCGGACAAACGATACCACATGTTCATATTCACCTTATACCGAGATTTGAAAGGGATGTTGATGATCCCAGAGGAGGAATAAGGGGAGTGATTCCCGAAAAGAAGACATATCCCAAGTGATTTCATCACCGGTCATCTGAGACGAACGGAATACAGAGAATATGGATAATGATATTACAGTGAGAGGCGTCTTCAGCTTCAGGGTTGAGTTCAGCCTACAATGCCCAAGATGTGATAGACCCCTGCCCTTTGATGGGCCTCTTGAGAAAGCTCACTGCAACCACTGCCAGTCGGACATCGATATCCCCCGGAGCTACTGGATCGAGAATCTAGCGAATTCCTGCCGGAAGATGCAGAATACTGAATCGGGAATGGGAACCGCTTCTATGCTGATCGGAACCTTCCATGGTAATCTTACGCTTGCCAGGTTCGATCCTTACTGCGACAACTGCAAGACCTTTTTCGAAGATCCGTGGAATCTGGTCCATGGCAGCAGATATGTCTGCACTGAATGCGGAACAGAATATCCAGTGCAGCAGCCACCCGGCTGGCTTTCCAGTGAAGTACCAAGGATCAATACCCTTATCAACGCCATTTTCTCTGAAGATGACTCTGCCTGCGGAGCCGACTCCGGCATGATACCTGAATCGATCTCCTGCCCCTCCTGCGCCGCTTTGCTCGAGGTTACCGGAACAACAAGATTCGTTAAATGCAAGTACTGCAGCGGCCAGTTATATCTGCCGGATGATCTATGGCTGAGGTTTCATGCTGGAAAACGGAAGAGACGCTGGTTCGTCATATGCGAGTACATGGATGAAGAGTAAGGAAAGGGAAGATCTCCTGAACAGGATCGATCGCTACTTCGTCATATAGATAAGGTGATCCCTTCGTGGGAGGTATCAGGGATCTCGCCTGATTTCACTTCGATGTGGCGCGGAAACATCTCCGAACGTCTTGTCCTGGAGGTTGGAAAGAAGAAGTACGTCATTACTCCGTACAACTCACCGCAAAATACCGAGACTGCCATGTTGATGGATGAGATACACAGGCTTCCGCAAAAAAAGAAGCCGGTGGAATACGAAATAGAACTTGAGAGAAGAGTCCGAGAAGGAGACGATGGAAAGATGGAACAGGAAGATACCGCTACAGAAACCATATGGAGTATGCTTGAGATGAGCATTTGCTGCCCTCGCTGCGATGGCCCGGTAGTGATCAACGGACCCTTCACCAGCTTCAGATGCCCCGAATGCGGTGAAATGATCGAGATGACACCTGAAATATGGGCTGACCTACTGGAGGACGTCCGGGACGAACTCGCTGACGATACGGCAGAGGGAGAAGGAGGCAGGAGCACGATCTGGGGAACGTACAATACCTACCTTTACTATGGACGTTTAAAACCCTACTGCCCCAAATGCAAGCGCGATTTCGATATGGAGAATGAATACACGGGCGGTGATTCCATAACCTGCATCGGTTGCAAAACCAAAACAGCGGTTCTACCTGCACCAGACTGGTTCGATAATGTTTTCAAGGGTGCGCTGCTCATCATTGGAGCTCAGAGAGAACAAACACTGAAATCTGTTGCAGAATCTCCTATCTCTTTCACCTGTTCCAAATGCGGCGGCACAATACTGACCTGTGGCTGCGACAGAACTGTGGAATGCGAACATTGTGGAGCCTCTGTGTACCTGCCGGATGAGCTGTGGTTCCGCTTCCATCCTGCTCCGAAGAAGAAGCGCTGGTTCGTTGGTTTTGAAGCGGAAGTCTATGAAGAGGATTATGATGGGGAATAAGGATCTATTCGAAGAAATATTGAAACAAACTGAAACGCCGATGGTTCTTGATGTCGCAACCGGAAGCGGGAACTTCGCCGCTCATCTTAGAACAGAATACCAGGGAATCGGCGCCATCACATGTGTTGATGTAAGCTCGAAGGGACTCGAAAGGTCGAGGGAAGCCCTGAACAAAATAGATGGCATGCTTACAGTATGCATGGACTCTGCTGAAATGGCTTTCCGCGATGGTAGTTTCGATATGGTCTGCATTTCCAATTCCCTCCATCACATGGCAAGGCTGGATGACACACTTGCGGAGATGATGAGAGTGCTCAGGCCGGGTGGATACTTCCTTGTAAGAGAAATGTACAGCGACAACCAGACCGAAGCCCAGATGACACATGTTCTGATGCATAAGTGGTGGGCATCAATCGATACGCTCAACGGAATATCCCATTTCAGTACTTTCCCCAGGGGAAAAATACTGCGTCTCTGCTCAGATTTAGGGCTAGAGGAGCTGATATCGAGCGATTATTCACTCCTTGACAGCGATCCCGTGGACAAAGAAACACTGGATCATGTTAATGGAGCCATAGACGCCTATATCGGCAGAACGGAATATCTTGAGAATAATTCAGAACTGGTCAGAGTGGGTGAACAGCTGAGAGAAAGACTTATTAGTGTTGGTTTTCAGGGGGCCACTTCCCTCACCCTTCTTGGCAGGAAACCACCGATCAGTATATAATCCTTGGGAACCAATCGCGCTTAGAAGGTATTGTTTCTTAATAAGTTATAGATTTTCAGAGATTACTGTGTTTTATCTATAACAAATAACTGAAAGGTGGACCATGAAACTGTTACTGACTCTTTTTCTTGTTGCCGGAATAGCTTTTTCCGGAACCATCTCTCCTCGGCTTTCAGAGGAAATGAGTACTTCGGAAAACTCAGATCTTTTTTACGTACTGATCAAACCAGTTGGCTCCGTAGATACGGAATACATAGCCCAGGCCACTGCTGGAATGTCCAGGGATGAAAGACGCGTATTTGCAGCTGGAGTAATGAAAGACCGGGCCGAGGAAGCCCAGGCGGGTATCCTTGCCCAGCTTGCCGTATATGGTAATGAATCCGTTGCGGATGTTCAGCCTTTCTGGATCGTTAATGCAATAGTTGTTTCACTCTCAGCGGAGGTTATTGAACAGATAGCCATCAGAGACGACGTTCTTTTCATTCGGATGATGAACACAGAGAACGCTCTCATTGAACCTGTTGATATTCATCCGTCTACTCATGGTGAGCTGGATGCCGTAGCATGGGGTGTATCCCAGATCGGAGCGCCGGACGTATGGGCTCTTGGGTACGATGGTTCCGGTGTAGTCGTCAGCATTGTTGATACCGGAGTGAATCACGCCCATTTTGATCTGCATAATAACATGTGGCACGACACGGCTGCCGGTTATCACTACGGATGGGATTTTGAAAATAATGACGGTGACCCGATGGACTCAAACGGGCACGGAACCCACTGCGCGGGCAGTGTGGCCGGTGACGGTACGGCCGGAACTGAGACCGGTGTTGCACCAGGGGCAACGATAATGGGTCT
This sequence comes from Candidatus Aegiribacteria sp., assembly GCA_023138735.1. Classification (GTDB taxonomy): domain Bacteria; phylum Fermentibacterota; class Fermentibacteria; order Fermentibacterales; family JCC-6; genus Aegiribacteria. Next base: position 9,619 of record JAGLOY010000058.1, read on the forward strand.
GAGGGTGGCCAATTCAACAAGCGCCGAAGCACAATTATGGGATGCCTTCCAGTTCAGTATTGATCACGGTGCCGATGTAATTTCAACTTCCATGGGCTGGCTTCAGGCGTGGGATCCGGACCGCGTGTCATGGCGCGAATCGGAGGAAAACGTCCTTGCCGCAGGTATCTGCCATTCTGTAGCGTCGGGAAATGAGGGCGGCAATCCCTCCACATACGGTGACATCAGAACACCGGGAGACTGCCCACCACCGTGGCTCCATCCTGATCAGACCACATCGGGAGGTCTTTCAGCTGTTGTAACAGTTGGCGCAACTGACAATGCAGATAACATCGCAGGTTTCTCCAGCGTTGGTTATTCAACCTGGATGTTCGATGATCCCTGGTTCGATTACAATGATTCTTCTCCGAACATCGGCCTTATCGATCCGGATATTACCGCACCGGGTGTGAATATTGTCAGCTGTGATCTGACTACCTCGGGGTACACCACCATGAGCGGAACATCCATGGCTACTCCTCACCTTGCAGGATGCATGGCGCTTGTATTGAGTGCAAATCCCTCCCTTTCAGCGGCCCAGGTTGACTCCCTCCTTGAAGTAACTGCTCTTGAACTGGGCGCATCAGGCAAGGACAACATATTCGGTTCGGGAAGGGTTGATGTATACGAAGCTGTACTTGCCGCTTTATCTGTGCCAATAGCGGGTGGTTCGGCTGGAGAATCCACTCCGGAACTGCTGATAGCACCAGCCGGACCCAATCCGGCATTCTCTTCCGTGTTATTCGATCTTTACACAGGCACCTCCTCTGATGTGGAAGTATCCGTATACGATGTCGGAGGGCGTGTTATAGATGTTATTCACAGCGGAGAGCTTACAGGTGGAAACCACAGTTTTACCTGGGGTATTCCTGAAACCATGAGCAGCGGCATCTATTTCCTGAGGGCTGAAACTCTCCATGATACTGCCACAATGAGATTTACCGTGTTAAAATAACCTACGCTCAGATTCTTCGCGAAAAAGCCCCGTCTCCTCAGGGAGACGGGGTTCTTTAGTACCTTATGGTGTAATGCAGTTCCACGGTTGGCTCAAGGTACCCATGAATGGTGGTTCTGCTGGTTCCCTCAACGTAGAAATCAGGGCTGAAAAGGTACTGGGCGCTGACAGTTCCGGGATCAGCTGAGAACACATCATCTTTGTACGAAACGTACAGGTTGGGGAGTACATATTTACCAACATTGAGTATAAGGCTTGTAGTATCGGAAAGAAGCTCCGGAGATATCTCGAATGTATCCAGACCGATCTCATGCCTGAGATTCCGAGCCAGAAGGCTTCCCAGCATCGTCTGGGCTACGTTTTCAACCTCGGATCTGATGGAGCTGGAGTTCATCTGCTGCATCTCGCTGTAGGTAAGCCCGACTGCCAGAAGGGTGAGAATATCCTCCTGCGGCAGCTGACCTGACGGACCCTGGCAAGTAAGGGAAATATCAAGGTTATCCAGGTCTCCGGAAATGTGAATTGTAATCAGATACTCCTCGTGGCTTATCACGCTGCGTACTTTGGTTTCTGCCGTTACGTTCAATTGCATGACCGGAGGATTGCCCTGTATGATATTCACCCTTCCTTCAGTTATCTGGAAATCCCTCTGAAGCAGAGTGATCCTGCCTCTTACCGCCGAAACATATCCGTTCACGGTTGGTTTTCGCTCGAGAGTGAATATCCTGAGTTTCAGAGCCATCTCAATATCAGCGAAATTCGTTCTGAACCAGAGATCCCCCGTGCCGGTCACGTCAATGGAAAGATCGAATGGAAGCTCCCCTGAACCACTGGATGAGGAGGAACTCACAGATTGAGGAATACCCACCGCACCCTCCAGTATTTTAATCTGACCAGAAAGTACAGGTCGTTCTTCCACCCCAGTTCCGCTGGAGGAGAGCCCTCCGGAGCAGATAACAGCTCCCATTCCGGGGATGGCCACCTCCATATCCGAAAGTGTGGAAGTCAGGCTGTAATCACCGAGTTCAAACGGGATCAGACTGACAATATCAGCACGCCAGCTGGAGGAAAAGTTTCCTGTGTTCTCGCTGCCGGAACCGAGCGTAAGCCGCGCGTTGTACCCCCTTTGAGTAGTGTCAGGGTAGTTCATGTAAAAATTCACGTTGGGCAGCTCTATTCCAAGCATGGTTATGTACAGTCGGTTGATCCTTGCGGATGCCTGAATTTCCAGGGTGTAATCCCCATTGAATCTCTCGTACTCAACCCTTGCGGAAACACTTGCCCCCATGGTTTTCACGGGTGATGGAAGAACGTAGAAAAGCCAGTCACCGATATTGTTAATCTCAAGCTCAAGCCATTGTATCTTGTCAAAAAGAAGGGCTGCATCGGTACCTGCCCATACGTCCCTGGCCTTCATCTGAAGACCGGATCTGACACCATTGTGCCACGCATATATCCCATTCACATTGAATGCACTGTTCTCTGCGGAGATATCAACGGTAATACTGTCCATCCTGAACTGTCCGTAAACCGGATCCGATATCTGTCCTGTCAGAGAGCCATGAACACCGGTTGAATCGCTGAGATAAGAAATTCTGAAGTTGCCTACACCCGACATATCAGCGGGGAGGCCGGAGAACGTACTGAAGGAGCTGAGATCGATATTCACTATATCAGCTTTTATTTCCAATCCTTCAGGGCTGAGGATCCCGGACATGGCAAGGTCTCCCACTGGAGGGTCAAGCCAGAGTGTATCCAGGATGATTGTACCGTTTTCAGTGAATCCCGACAATCCTCCAGATGTGATCACTCTCAATTTGGAATGGGTAGCCCGTATCTCCTCCACACTGAAGGAGGTTGTATCACCTGTCCCTACTTCTATTTCAGCCGTATATAACCGGTCATGTGAAGCGGCAAGTGTTAACCCGTCTATCCGGATACCGTTTTCATCAAGCTTGATATCTGCTGTTGTGTGGAAGACGTCTGAAATTACTCTGAGGCTGTCTATCAGAAGTGATGCATCTGCAGTTACAGAGGAACCCGCTATGCTGAACGTTCCCTCCAGTGATGCAGTATCAGCCGATACTCCTTCCGCTGAAAATCCAAGGGCTTCAATACTACCATCAAAACTCAATCCAAAAGGGTCTCCGGCGATGATGTTCCTTGTTGAATAATTTATGGATCCATCAAAGGAAACCCTTTCGGCTGATATTCCCTGCATCTCCAGTTCCCTTACTCCTGCACTGCCCTGCAGATTCATGCCGAATCCGCTGCCGCTTCCGCTCAATGAAAAGTATGCGGAGGATATTTCGGGGCATCCGCTTAAGCAGAATTCCCTGAAAAAGGTGAGATCCCTTACCTCACCATCAGCCTGTACTGTCCAGGATTCAGGAACCCAACCCTGTCCGAGATATCCGCTGCCTGCAAACGTTGCGTTCCCGCTGCTGCTGCCTAGCGACCCATCCAGGCTGAAAGAATTGTCTGAGAGAACCGCACCGATATGAAGCCTTGAAAGATCGATCATCTCCGAAGATGATTCCGCGAGATTGACTGTCACAGAGCCGCTGAGACCGGAGTATCCCGTACCTCTGCATTCAGCATGAACAGAACCGGTAATACCGGTAGCTGAAAACTGCGCCATGTATTCAGAAATATCCGTATTGGTCATATTAAGGTACAGCGAAGCATTCCATCCAAGAGATTCGATATTGAATGCCCCGTCAAAATTCAATTCAGCGTCATCGGTCACAAGGGATAGATTCCGTATGCTGATATTCTGAAGATCGGCTTCCAGTGAATCCACTTCAAAAGATGCCTCGGTTCCGAAAAGAATCGCTTTTCCGCTGGATAGCGCAAGTTCAGCCTGAAGATCAGGCAGCTTTCCATTCACTTTGCCCTCTAGATGGACCGTTAGATCAACGGGCAGATCGAAGGAAGAAGTGCCAACCATTCCGAAAAGCTCTATATCCAGAGTTTCCTCCGGACCGGAAAGAGTTCCGGAAACCGACAGTGAACCGGGGGCGGCGATTCCAGTAAATTCATCGGCAGTAACAATACCATCATCCATCCGCAGGAGGCCGTATCCTCGTATGCTGCCGAAACCGGGAAGATAGATTCCCGCAGAATCGACATTCAGCACTACTCCGGAATTTCTTTCAATAGAAGTTTTGATGTGCATGGAATCAACAATAATACCACCGGATTCAGTTATTATGCCGTAGCGGAGATACAACCTGTCGGTGCTGGCAGCTACGCCAGCGTCGATATTGTTGAGGATGGTCAGGAGCGGGGTAGGCTGATCATCCGGTAGAGCCTGTTCGGGAGCGAGCTGGATGCTAAGGTTGTCGACCACTATCTGATCGACACGGCCGTTTACAAGGTAGTTAAGAAGATTGCCGTCTATCTGAATGGAAGCTGCAGTAACCACCAGGCCTTCGATATCTGTAACTATAACCGTGTCTGCGGAGGTGCTCCAGAAGATATCGGTATGCAGCCCTCGAAAAGCGATGGTAACACTATCATCCGACACGAAATTACCAATTATCTTTCCGGGAACATCTCCGAGAAATCCGGTGGCCAGGAAAATGTAGATAGATAACAGAAAGAAGATAACCCCAAGCACAATCATCCTGATCCAACGGGTAATCCTACGCTTTCTTGTCATAGGAGAACCTCCTGGAGACTCCATACCCTAGAAGGCATGGCCTATCCCGATGTATATTTTTCCCCTCTTGATGGAATTTCTCCAGGTAGGCGCAAACCCGTAATCAAGTCTTATCGGTCCGAAAAGTGTATGGTAGCGGAGTCCGAATCCTGTTCCAAAACCTGCCGTCTCAAAATCGATCTCTTCGAACGCGTTCCAGAGTCCACCGGCATCTGTGAACAGAACAATTCCCAGGTTTCCGATTACCCTGACCCGGATCTCGAAATTCCCCAGAACCTCAAGCCGCCCCCCTATGGGGTTGTTCTCATCATCCTTCGGACCCAGCGAATTGAATGGATATCCCCTGACCGTTGTTCCTCCTCCAAGGTAAAACCTGTCGTCCGGAGGTACGGTAGTGTCATCACCGTAGGGAAACGAACCCCCGAGCCTCAGACGTGCTGCGAGTACAAAATCGTTACTCATTGGGAAATAAAGCCTGCCTTCAGTGGAGATACTGTAGTAATCATTACCACCTAGAAATCCTCCTGACAGTTTTCCCGAACCCATCATCCAATGTCCCCGCAGAGGATCGAGCAGGGGACTTCTTGTATCGTGTGTCAGAGTAGAGTTAATACTGGAGGTTGTTCGCCAGTCGGAAGTGGTGAAACTGCTGTCCGCCAATTCATTGTACTTCTCGTACTCAAGACTGTAGCCGATAGTATATTTCAGGTGATCGGTAATATCCCTGGCAAATGTGGATGTTATTGAATAGCTTCTCTGCCTGATACCCGGCGTAAAAAGGTAGAGGTAGCCCAGCTTCAGCTGCCATTTCCATCTTGTTGATAAAAACCAGGGTTCCTCGTAAATGATCTCAGGAACCAGCATGCGTCCATCCCTTGAACCGAAGTATTCCATCATGTATATACCGATGGACAGTCTCTGATTGTTCCCCATGATGTTGGGATGAAGCCATGTGACGCTTCCGAAGACAGCCGAAGGTGACACGTAGCCGGTACCCAGATCTACCCTTTTGTATCTGCTTTCACTTACAGAAATATCAAGGTTGACTATACTGCTGTCATTCTTACTCGGATTGTAGGAGAACCTTACATCCTGGAAAAGTCCAAGTCCGTAGATATTACTTACAGACTGCCTGAGGAGTTCCATATTCAGAGAATCACCAGACTGGATCAATATTTCTCTTGTGATAACAGTTCTTCGAATCGTTTCAAGTCCGGAAATTGTAACACTGCCAAGAAAAGCCTGTTCATTTTCATCAATATTGCATTCTACTGCACGGTAACCGGTCTCACTGTCTATTTCACTTATACCGAGAAGATTAATGCTGATGGATGAATGGATGTACCCTCGTTCATCGTAAAGATCGAGTAAGGAATTCCCGAAGGAGAGAGTATCTGCTGGTGTTATGGGTTCACCTGGAGCCCCTGGATAAAGCATGGCCAGTGAATCTGCGGGGAAAATGATAGCACCATTGAATACGAGACCGGAGAGAAGGCTTCTTATTCCTGCATCGACCGAAATTCTCACGATATCAGTCTCGTCATCCCAGAGGGGCCACTGGACGGTTACAGCAGCTTCAAGGTATCCCATATCGCTGAGGTTCGAGATGATACCGTCTCTTACCTGTACAGGTGTTATACGGAGGAGGGATACTCCGGTTTCAAGCCCGATTCCGTCAAGAAGTTTATTCTCAGATACTGGAAAATTCCCGGAAATGTATATTGAATCCACCACAGGTTCAGTGAAATTCCCATACAAGGATGAAAACATTAACAGAAGCGGTAGAAAAGGTGGAAGCATCCTCACGATGGAAAAATGATCTCTCAGTGTGATATTGATTCCTTTCCGGGCATGAAAACCGACAATTTGCGAATCCGGTGCTGTCCCGCAGCATATGTACTCGGAAATATACAAGCCAGCAAGTATAGTTCCACATACGAGTCAAGCATAATTCCAAATGCAGTGTGCGGGTTAGACTCTGGCGAGGTTGTACCAGGTATTATTATCTTAGTCGTGAAATTCAAATGAAAAGGAGACAGCCATAGTAGGCCAGAACAGAACACTGCTATTCCTGCTCATATTCATCATGTTCTCATTCATTATCACCGGGATAGCTGCGGATGGAGCTGCGGCCGCTTTCGGTGGTTTCCTGGATATTCAGTTCCAGCCGGCGAGACTCATCAGTGATTTCATGTCCACCAGCGGCATCGGAGCCTCTTTCATCAATGCTGCGGCGGTCGGCGCTGTAGGCCTGATCCTTATTGTGCTGTCGAAAGTTCAGCTGTCCGGATCGACATTTGCCGCTATTTTCACCATGATGGGTTTCGCTCTGTTCGGCAAAACACCCGTGAACATCATCCCCATAATCATCGGCGTATACATATCCGGGAAGCTGATTGGCAAGAGCTTTTCCGAGTACATAATCATCGCCCTTTTCGGAACTGCCCTCGGACCGCTGGTCAGCCTGGTTACGTGCGAACTGGGTCTTTCAGGATTATCCGCTATCGCCGTCGGAACAATCGCAGGTATGGCTACCGGTTTCCTGCTTCCGGCTATCGCTGTAGCCATGCTGCATTTCCACCAGGGCTACAACCTTTACAATCTGGGTCTGTCATGCGGTTTTTTCGCCCTCTTCGCCGCCGCACTGATACGGACCGGAGGGCATACCTTCGAGGGCCTGCTTCTGTGGCATACGGAGGATTCCGTAATACTGACATTCCTGGTTCCCGTTCTTTCACTCATTCTGATCCTGACAGGGTTGTTCTCAGGCGGCAGGAGGAGCCTGAAGGACCTGATGGCTATCCAGAAACACTCGGGCCGACTTCCTTCGGATTTCATGGATATGGAATCGATGGAGGGTGCTCTGCTCAATGCCGGTCTCATCGGGCTTGCCGGTTCTCTCTACATTCTTCTGATAGGTGGGGATTTCAACGGCCCGACCATCGGAGGACTCCTGACGATCATGGGCTTCGGCGCATTCGGTACACATCTCAGGAATTCCTGGCCGGTTGTTCTTGGAGTCATCCTGGCAACACTCCTCTTCGGTAAATCACTCACGGCTCCGGGTGCGATCCTGGCTGCGATCTTCTGCACTACACTGGCACCGCTGGCCGGGGCATTCGGAATTCTAACCGGCCTGATCGCCGGATTCATCCACCTCGTCCTGGTTCACCAGACCGGGAGCTGGCAGGGCGGCATGAACCTCTACAACAATGGTTTTGCCGGTGGTCTGACCGCAGCATTCATCGTTTCAGTTATTGCGTGGTATCGCTCAAAAGAGTCTGGCTTTAAATAGTGAACTAACAGGAGAAACTTATTATGAAAAGAAAAGAACTTATCCTTCACCTGATCGGTGAAGTGTCGAATTACCTGTTGGAGAACAACCCGAAGCGGCTGGTTATCTCCCTCCATCAGGAGGAGGATGGGCTCCATCTCTCCGTCCTCGATGACAACCCTCACAGCGATGAGGAGATCGAGAAAATAGATCATGCATTGAACAGTAAGAAAAGACCGGAACTCGCCGGTTATTACGGAGCCATGACCGGTCACGATATGCTTGGTGCTTCCAGGCTAAAACTGCTGGGATGGCAGGTCAAACACTGTGATGTCTCGAGAACACGAAACGGTATCATGATTGACATCTGGCTGGGCGGCGATCGCTTTGAAAGCGACCAGTTCACGATACCGAGGAAAGAGCAGAAATAACGAGGAGTTTACTGGTGAATAACATTTTGCTTTTTATCGGTGGAACGGATCCGAGCGGCGGCGCTGGACTGCCGGCGGACCTGAAGACCGCCTCGGCTATGGGTTTCCATGGATGCCCGGCTGTCACCGCTCTAACAGTTCAGACCAGTGGAAACGTTCTGTCATGGGAAGCCGTGACTTCGGCAATACTTATAGAACAGCTGAAAGCTGTATGCGATGATGGTCCCGTGGCAGGTATTAAGTCCGGGATGCTGGGAAGCATTGAGAATGCTTCCGCGGTTGCCGGATTCATCAGGGAGGAGCTGAGGGGGATACCGTACGTTCTTGACCCGGTTCTTGCCGCAGGAGGAGGAGGATCTCTGGTTGGCAACGGCATGATCGACCTAACTCGAGATCTGCTCCTGCCACTGTGTACTCTCTGCACTCCGAATATCGACGAAGCGAAGATCCTCTCCGGGATAACAATTACTGGTACGGAGGATATGATAGAAGCCGGCAGGATTATTATCCGTATGGGTGCGGAAGCGGTACTGGTCAAAGGAGGGCACCTTGCAGGGAATCCTGTGGATATACTTGTGACAGAAAAGGGTTATACAAAGTTCAGCGGATCAAGGATCACCGGGGAGAACGTACATGGCACTGGATGCACCCTGGCCGCTGCAGCTGCAGCTCTGCTGGCAGCCGGGTTCACCACGGAAACCGCGATCAGGGACGCCAGGTTTTATGTAAGA
>JAGLOY010000059.1 GCA_023138735.1 Candidatus Aegiribacteria sp.
CCTAACATCTAAACATTTTGTCTATTTTATTATCTCGATTATTGTGCTTATGATATTGGACTTATTATCTAAACACATCCAGCGAATGTGGTTTTATTCAGCACTTTTCTTTTCAACACTTGAAATGCATCCCGTTTGTGTGTAAACTGATAGTATGAGCAGACAATTGAGAATCGAGTATCCGGGAGCCTTGTATCACATTACTTCACGTGGCAATGGCAAGGCTATGATATTTTTAGATGATAATGACATGTACAAATTTCTTGATACCATTGAGATCTGTTCGAAAGCATTCAACTTCATATGTCATGGATACTGTATCATGGGCAATCATTACCACTTACTTATAGAAACTCCTGATGCCAATCTGTCAGCAGGAATACATAAATTAAACTCGATTTATGCGCAGTATTTCAATAAGCAACATGATCATGTTGGTCATGTATTTCAGGGAAGATTCAAAGCTATTTTAGTACAGAGAGATAACTATCTCCTTGAACTGTGCCGATATATTGTTCTCAATCCTGTAAGAGCTGGGATTGTAAATCATCCTGCAGAATACAAATGGAGCAGCTATTGTCATACTATTGGTACTATTGAAAACTGTAGTCCATTCCTGACATCAGACTGGATTCTAGCCCAGTTTGAAAGTAACCATTCACTTGCTCGAAGAAGTTATGCAAACTTCGTTATGGATGGCATCAACGCTGATTCACCAATGAAGGACATCAGAACTGGTATTCTTCTGGGCAGCAAAAGTTTTATGGAATCACTTACTAACAGAATCAGTGAACACAAGAATGACATAGACATCCCAAGGGAACAGCGATACGCTTGCAGAGAGAATCTATCCTCACTCTTTAAGGATCTTGGATTCCTTATCAAAGAATCAAGAAATAAATTGATCTTCACAGCATATTCACAGCATGGATACACTAAGAAGGAAATTTCTGAGTTTATTAATATGCACGTTGTGACGATCGGAAGAATAATAAAAGAAAGACAAGCCTTTGAAGCTAGAACTCTGTCCTGAAACAAAAATAATAAAACGGACAAAATGTTTAGATGTTAGGTCCGGCCCCCCTCAGGTTGTCGGCGAACAATTTGGCATACTCACCAGTCGGGAAAGCCGATTCCATTGCCTCTGCAGCAAGGGCAATGCTTTTCTCAAGAGGCAGCGTGTATCGCATTTTGGTGTATTTCTTCCTGAAATCTGCTACCTCACCGGCAACATCCTCGCTCTTCACAATAACCCGAGCCATGAGTTCCGCCAGCTGTCCAAAATCGTCCTCATCCATACCATACCGCGTCATTTCGGAAACACCCGTTCTGATTCCGCTTGAGGCGAGGAAAGTATCGTCATCGGGCAGTGCCTGGTAGTTAACTATGATATTGTTCTCCTGAAGGCGGTCAGCTATTTCGGAACCCTCTCCATGTTCTGCCACTCGGATAACTACCTGATGGGTATGTGTATACCCATCCGCGGGATCACCTTCCACTGCAAGGCCATTATCTGCGAGATGCTTGGCGAAGGCTCTTGCGTTTGACAGAATCCTGTTCTGATATTCATCCTTGAATTCATTCATCTCTGTGGTAGCAACAAGAAGACCCAGAAGGGTGGCAAGATGATGGTTGCTTGTACTGCCCGGGAACGCTCTGCTGGTGATGTCGAGCCAGAGTTTTCGAAGGGGAGTTTTCTTCGCCATGTTGCTGACAATGACCCCGCGCTGCGGGCCGAAAAATGTTTTGTGAGTGGATCCGGTGACAACATCCGCGCCGTCGGCCAGCGGAGCCTGGAATGCTCCGTAAATGCCGAGGACATGCGCCATGTCGTACATTATTACCGGCCTGTCTTCCCATTCAGCTACTTCATCTGCAAACTCTTTTATGGGTTCAGGGTAGAGGAACATGCTTTTTCCAAAAATAACAAGCTCAGGTCGGACACGCCGGACCATTTCCAGCATCTTCGGTACGTCTATCCTGTACGGATTACTATCCATAACCGGGAAGTTGACGCAATTCTCCTTACCCGTTTCAGGATTGATCTCGACGAAATTGAAAAGGGCTCCGAATGGCTGGCTGGATAGATGGCCACCCTTGCCAAGATCGTTATTCATAACGGCACGGAGCTTTCTGAATGTACCATCGGGAGTGGACCTGTTCACGAATTTTGTTACTCCTTCAAATATCACCGCATTCGCCATCTGTCCGCTTATTGTTCTTAATTCAGCTTCCGAACATTGGAAATACTCCTTTATCGCCTCAACAGCCTCTTCTTCTATTCTTCTGATGAAATCGGTTCCGTGATAGAAATAGACATCTCTGCCCTTCATCCTTTTATGCTCGGCATATCTGCCTGCAGGATCGCACAATTCGCAAATTTTGACCAATGGGCTGGGAGTATTTTCAGATGGAATGAGGTTGATGCACTCCCTCTGTCTCCACAGATTATTCTCCCGGATTCTTCCGAACAGGTCATCCATTTTCTCAGACAAATCAGCCATGATACAGCTCCTTATTAGTTTCTAAACGGAATTCACACAGTTTCCAGTGATCCTCTTACAACGTCAGGTGACAGTACAATAATGCATGCTCCCAGATGATTATCCAAATCTCCGGTAATCTCCTCGATAGAGGCTATTATTTCGTTAAGCGTTTCGCCTGGAACGAGTGTCATAATAGTCCTTGGTTCAGGCTTGGAACTGCCGAGTACATCAAGAAATCCCGCAAATACAGGTGCTCCCGAAAGGATCTGGGACATAAGGCTTCCTTCGTGGGTAATGGCTCCGGGAAGACCCATTTCCAGAAAGAGTTCAATTATATCGTGGTAGATATCCTCTTCCTGAACTACTACGATCAGTAGTTTGTTAAAGGTTTTGTCCTTGCTTGAATCGAGGGCAGTTGCCGGAGAGGCATGATAAAGAAAGGCTTCCCTCAGAGCGAAGGAGGTTGCACTGCTGAGCATCTCATATCTGGATTTACCACCGCCAAGTACTCTGCTGGCTGCTGCGAGCAACCTCAGATGCATCTCCGGCTCGTCAGGGGGCCCTACTATCGCGCAGAAGATATGCACATTTCTGTTGTCCATGGCGTCGAAGTCCACACCTTTAACTGAAACACCGAGGGCAAGGACAAATTCCTTCATTCCGGTAATTTTGCAGTGGGGGATCGCGATTCCGTTACCGAAACCGGTTGACCCCATTTTTTCTCTTTCAAGAAGACCAAGTTCGATTATTCCCGGATCGGTTCCGGCAGCGTTAGGAGCTGCTGCGAGTAGCCCTGCAAGGCTGCTTATGATTTCTTCCTTTGTTTTTCCCGGAAGCTTGACCGTGCAGGATTCAGGTGACAGGTATTTAGAAATATCCATATTTACTCCAGTTTAGCGCCGCGCACCACTGCGTATCTTGAAAGCGGTGGTCCGGTAAGTTCATTAATGAGTACCGAGAACAATACAATGTTTATCAGTGTGGTTGTGATGGAGCGATTAGCTGCAAAGTAGGGCATCGTATCAAGAAAGAGAACAAGGCCGATAGCAACACCTGCCTGAGGAAGCATTCCGTAGCCGAGATACTTCTTTATAAGAGGATCAGAATGAGCTGCGGCTGCTCCGGCATGTACTCCGAAAACCTTTCCGGCAGCTCTGGCAAGAACATAGATTCCACCCATCAGCAGAATATGAGGTGAGGTCAGGACAGCTATGTTCAGTTCAGTACCTGCAATCGCAAAAAAGGCTGCGTACAGCGGAGGAGAAATCAAATCAAGGGTATTAACGATACGGAGTGTTTTCCTCGAAAGATTTGCCAGGACAGCGCCTGCAGCCATGCTGGCTAGAAGTGCGCTGAGATGGAAACTATTCGAGATCGCAGAAAGAATAAGTATTACTCCCAGTGATATTATGAGGATCTCGTTGACTCTTCTCCTTCTTCTGGTCAGAAGATGCAGGATCCATCCTGCAGCGGCCCCTAGTACAAGTGATGAGATGATCTCTACGAAAGCATGGAAAACCGAATTGGCCAAACCGGTAGCTGAACCAAGGAAGTTTCCTGCAACTGCCGTTACCGTCGCGAAGAGAAGTATACAGCCCGCATCATCAAGCGCAACGATTCCATAAAGGTAATCAACAAATGGTCCCCTGGCCTTGAGTTCTCTGATAATTGCAACAGTAGACGCAGGCGCGGTTGCAGACGCGATAGCACCAAGGATTGCTGCGAATTCCAGTCTCATTCCCGCAATAACAAGGCCTGTTGTTACAAGTATGAAAGCACCGAAAAGCTGGAACAGAGTAATTATGACCACCGGTTTACCGATGGCTCTGAGTTTTCTCAGACTGAATTCACTTCCGATCACCAGGGCAATAAGTGCCAGGGCAACCTCTGTTATCGTGGCAAGGGTTTCATCCAGGTCCTCATGAACAAGGCCAATGCATGAGGGACCCAGCAGAAGACCCGCGAGTATGAAGCCTGTGATGGCCGGAAGCCGTACTTTTTCAGCAAGCCTTCCCATGAAATAGCTCCCCATGAGAAGAATCCCAACGCCGAATACTATATGATGACTGAAAGCTTCACGCAGCTCCAGCAGATAACCGGACAAATCTGAAAACATCCAACCTCCCAAACTGGACACCAGAATAATTAGGTGATGCCTCCGGGTCAACCTTAGTAATTCATACAGGAAAGCCTTATATTCCCGTGAATTCAGATAAATGATATTGATGAGAAAGGCGAGAAACTGTGAATACTGAAGAAATACGAAGAGGCTATTCCAGAACATTCGAGAGGCTTGCGAGACTAAAGGAGGGTCTTTGACTTCGCCGGACTTGTAGAGAAGGAGCGGAAATTCAACAAGGTGATGGCTGAACCGGGTTTCTGGGACAGCAGGGAAAGTGCGATGAAGACCATTGCGGAGAACAAGCAGGTTCAGGTTTGGCTTGATCCCATTCGAGAATTAGAAACTGATCTCGATAACATAAACATCGCTTTAGAACTGCTTGAAAGCGGATCGGATGAAGATATTCTGAATGAGAGTGCGTTCAGTCTTTCTACAATTGATACGAAGCTTGACAGGCTGGAATTCATACAGATGCTTTCGGGTCCTCATGACAGGGACGATGCGATACTTACGATCCGTTCCGGAGCGGGGGGACAGGACAGCCAGGATTGGGCTGAAATGCTGATGAAAATGTACATTCACTGGGCTGAAAATCAGAAATTTGATATTGAGGTACTCAGCATAAGTGAAGGTGGTACGGAGGGCGGTATCAGAGAGGCCACCCTTACAGTTAAAGGTCCCTGGGCATACGGATACCTAAGGGCTGAGGGCGGTATTCATCGACTTGTAAGGAAATCACCATTCGATCAGAATCACAGACGGCATACGAGTTTTGCTTCGGTATTTCCACTGCCGGACATCGAGGATGAAATTGAAGTTGATCTCCGCGATGAAGATATCAGGATAGATACCTACAGGGCCAGCGGAGCGGGTGGTCAGCATGTTAA
>JAGLOY010000006.1 GCA_023138735.1 Candidatus Aegiribacteria sp.
TAAGGCCACTCAGAGACTATGAGTTTGATAGGCTGCAGGTGTAAGCACAGTAATGTGTTCAGCCGAGCAGTACTAATCGGCCGGGAGGCTTCTATACAATATATTGCTACGGTTACAAACGGATTTCTCCTTCCCTGCATAGATTTGAAAGAACTGCAAAATGCCGGTGGTCAGAGCGGAGGGGCCACACCCGTTTCCATTCCGAACACGGAAGTTAAGCCCTCCAGCGCCGATGGTACTAGTTGGGTCACTTTCTGGGAGAGTAGGACACTGCCGGCTTTAAATTTCGCAAAGAAAACCCCCGGGTCTCCAACCCTCCCGGGGGTTTTCTCGTTTCTGTTCATAACAAACGATTTCAGAAGCCGGTTATTTAATATGTGAATCTCTCATACTTAGAATGATGCTGATCTTCATGAAGATACACTTCGTAACCTATCGGAAAACATTGGTTTCCTGCCACCCGGAGTTCTACTGGAATATAATCAGAGGTTTTCAGATAACAGATGAAATGCTCCACTATATAGATTGCCCCAAAATAAATCTTCAAGTGCGAACATCAAAGAATACAGTGATTGAGTTGTAAAGAATAGGGCTTAGGGTAGATGATGCAGTCAGTCTTGGAAAAGGTTGATTCCCTATGATTGACCTCTTCTAAACATGTGATTATCAATACATAGCTAAGTTATTTAACTGGAATCTTTTCGGGATAGGTTCTCCAACCAGTTTGGAGATTATTGATTATGAGTGAATCACCCAACTCACATCTTGTGGATGGTCTTTACGGTATTCAGGACCTTATTGAGATTGATACTCTTCGCAGGATATTTGAAAAATACACTGAAGCAACAGGATTTACAATTGGATTTCTGGATCACCCTGATATGAATATTCTAATTTCATCAGGATGGCGTAGAATATGCACAGAGCTTCATAGATCGCATCCAGTATCTTTGGCAAACTGTCTCAGAAGCAATAAGCATCTTCTATTTCAATTGAACGATCCTTCTAAGGTTGTCGTTGAAACTTGTGAGAACGGACTTGTAGATTGTGCTATTCCAATAATGATTGATGGAAAGCATATCGCGAGCTTGGCCACAGGCCAGCTTTTCCTTGAGAAACCTGATATGGATAAGTTCCATAAGCAGGCAATAGAATTTGGATTTGATGCTGAAGAATACCTCGAAGAGATTAGAAGTATTCCTGTAATTTCTGAAGAGTACCTAAAAAAAGTAACAGACTTTCTGGGAGAAATTGCACAAATTATTTCTGAAAATGGGTACACCAATCTTCGCATTAAGAAAGAAGCTTTCCTTCTGGAAGAAGAAGTTACTCATCGAAAACTTGTCGAAAAAGTTCTTATAGAAAGTGAAGAGAAGTACAGATTCCTTGTTGAAAACATGACTGATGCTGTTTGGACCGTCGATCTTGATTTCACTATTAACTACGTAAGTACTTCTATTGAGAAGATTCTGGGTTATGCTCCAGACGAGCTAAAACAGATACCACCAGAGCAGTTAATAGAAAAGGATTCTCTCCAGATTTTAAGGAACTTGCTTTCTGAGAGAATTACCAGCGAGAGAACTTTTGGCTTTCCAAACGACCAATCTGTTGTTGTTGAGATACAACAGTTCTGCAAAGATGGTACTGTTAAATGGGTAGAGTGTACAGTAAAGCCCATGAGGGATTCCTCTGATGAAATTGTAGGATTTTATGGAGTATCCAGAGATATCTCCCTACGCAAAAAGGCTGAGGAGGAGAAAAGGATTTTGCAGGATAGGCTCGCTATGGCTCGGAAGATGGAATCACTTGGTCGGCTTGCCGGTGGAGTAGCCCATGACTTTAACAACCTTCTTACTGTGATCCAGGGTCATTCTGAAATTGCACTGGAAGAGTTATCACCAGTTGATCATTTCTACCACTCATTCGATCAGATTCATAAAGCCGCGGCAGATTCAGCAAGCCTTACTCATCAACTCCTGGCATTTGCCAGAAAGCAGGTTGTAGAGTCGAAGGTTCTTGATCTCAATGAAACCGTTAAGAGCATGTTAAATATGCTGGGAAGATTAATTGGTGAGCACATTGAGCTTGTTTGGATACCTCACCAGGATTTGTGGCCTTCCAGGGTGGACCCAAGACAGATAGACCAGATACTTGCAAACCTCTGCATTAATTCAAAAGATGCCCTTGCCGGTGTTGGCAGGATCACAATTGAAACAAATAATGTAACGATGGATAAGGACTTTTGCATTATTCGCGGATTTGGCATTCCCGGAGATTATGTTGTACTCTCTGTGAAAGATGATGGATGTGGAATTGAAGAGAGGTACATCAAACACATTTTTGAACCTTTTTTTACTACCAAAGATTCTGGCTTTGGCACTGGGCTTGGACTGGCAACAGTTTACGGTATTGCGAAACAAAATGGTGGATTTGCAGACCTGGTAAGCACTGTTGGGCAAGGTACCAGTATTTATGTTTACCTACCTCGTTCGCTGGACGGAGAAGTGGAAGGTGAATCGCAATCAAATACACAAATACCAGGTGGTCATGGAGAGACAATACTGCTTGTTGAAGATGAGAAGGTTGTACTGGACACAACCAGGGCTCTCCTTGAGAAATTGGGCTACAAGGTTTTCTCTGCAAACCTCCCGGGAGAAGCAATCAGCATTCTTAGTGATCACAAAGGAGAGATTCATTTGCTGCTTACCGATCTTGTTATGCCAGAGATGAATGGTCTCGAACTTGCAGCTGTTGTAGCTAACATAAAACCTGAAATGAAATCCCTATTTATGTCAGGATACTCCGCAGATATAATTGCAGGCCATGATGTAGCGAAAGTTGGTATGCTTTTTCTCCAGAAACCATTTTCCATCCTTGAGTTAGCTAAGAAGGTAAGAGAAGCACTTGAAAAGTAGTTTGCTTGAACGAGGAGTATAGAAAAATAATTGAAGAATCCATAAGAATAGAGATACTCGTGGCAGACCTTAAGCTCCTTTTCTATTAGTAACTTCCCTATGATGAAGGAATTTTAGGGAGAGCTTCATTATCAGGGTATAATGGAAATTGATATCGATTCTAATCTTCAAATCAGCAAGATATTCAGACAGCTGAACAGTGAGGATAGTGAACTTTGAAGATAAGGGATGTAAACCCATGCATCAGGTTTGTTGGAAGCATGATCTGATCTGGCAGTCTCGCTACAAGTAGGAAGTAGTAATGTGGAATGAGTGTGAGTACACCTCGAGAGCCTGCTGCCCTTTCAATGAAATGATTCGATGTGCACCAAGTACCTAAAGACCAGGGTTGCGGATATTTTAAGTTGGATCTTCACGTCCGGATATTGCTCTGGCGTAGTCGGACAAAAGCACCTTCTGACGTTTTGTTAAAGCCTTGCCCGGTCCAATCGATTCAGCGATCAGAACACTGAATTCAACAGCATTGCCTCTCGGTGCGTCCAGCTTCACAGAAGCGGTTGCCGGAATTGAATGACCCGCGGCCCACCCCGAGCCCGGTATGTCAATAACTTTGTACGGCTCGGTATGCTTCAACTTCCTGATGGATCCTCTCAGCCAGGAAACGTCCTCTGCGAAGAAATCAGGTGCCGCCCTGTCTTTGACGGAACAACCGGAAGGCCCCATCTCGAATAACCATACTGCATCGCAGACCAGGAGTACCCTGAGTTCCCCGAGGGTATCCGGAACAGGTAATCTCCCTTTAGATCTTTTTACTGATAAGTTGTCATCCCAGTCCGGTCCAGCGATAAGCTCCAGCGGAGTCGAACCATCTATCAAGGGTAAACCAGCTTTCCTGTACCTTCTCTCGAGTGCACGGATCACCTTGAGATGACCCCTGAAATCGGCCATCCATCCGGTGCTGTTGGAAGCTGCCATTCTGGCCAGGATAAGATACGCGTTGAGCAGATCTCCGCTTCGCAGATTGTTCAGGAATTCGCTGGTGTCTTGCTTATCTAATTCGCTTAATCCTGTCTTTAACTCCTCAGGTGTCATTCGAGATCTGGAAGCATCTAATATCCGAACTAGTGTTCTGACAGGACTTGCGATTTCCTGATTATGCCAGCTGAAGTGGGTGAGAATACTCACCATGTCGAAGTCCCTTTTATCTCCGGGTACAATGTGTCCCAGTCCTATTAATGTCAGCCTCTGCCACAGTGAATCAAGATCACTCGTGGCAAGACCGAGGAAGATAATTTCAAGGTCGATTCCACCAATGTGATCTTCACTGGAAACCTTGTAACTATCTCTTATCGACTTGATCTCGACTTTCCAGCAGTCAAGGAGCTGATTCAGAAGGCTGTCAGCTCTAGTCATGTTCATCTGCTGCAGACTGGCACCTAACATCATCGCAAGTTCGGGGATCGGTTGCGACCGGTTCTGCATATCTCGGAGACGGGAGTTCAAATGGTTATGGTAATGCTCTTGAGCTTCCCAAGCAGTGAGGCTGCCACTAAGCCGACCAAGTGATATCTCGTTGATCGCAGCACCGTATGCGAAATACTTGAAACCGCTTAACGAAGCGATGAACTGCGCATCTGCGAGCATATTCCTCACATCGATGGTCGGAATAACCTCTGACATCATAGTTTCTCTTGCGTTGACTGATTTCCAGAAGGCATAGATCCCTGGTAATCTTGCTGGATCTGGGGGATCAAGACTATTGAACAGGATCAACGTTCTCTCCGATTTCCTACCCGTTGTAATGCATAACAAGGTGATGACCGCTTCAAACATCCATCGCTGTTCTTCCGAGTCTGCCAGTTCCTTCAGATCAGCAAGTACAGCAAGTGCATCCTCAAGATCGTCAGGTTCACCGGGAGGTGCGAGCATACACACGCAGGCCACTGCCGCGAGATCCAACCTTCGGAGTGCAATACATCCTTTGCAGAATGTGATGGCATCAGAAAACAGCAAGGCTCCTTTCAACGTACAGAGCCGCAGCATTCCAAGAATAAGACGGGATTCAGCAGGAAGATCGAATTTCTTGATGACTTCAATTACTCTGAGAGCGAATTGCCATTGCTCACTGTCTAAATTGTAGACACTGTCACGCCTGGAATCTGAGATGTCACGAATAGTCCCTGTTAGGCTGATTGCTGTTTCTAAATCGATCCCACCGAGTGCGATTTTCCCAATAAATCCAAGTCTATCTTCAATGTTGATCAATTCTTCCGAATCCTCGAAGTATCTGTTGAGAAGCAGACACTTGACTCTGGACGGGATGCTTGAGTCGTTCAGGCTCCAGTCTAGTTCACGAAGGTTCCTGCATCCATTTGTCAGCAGGTGTTCCCTCAGAATATTCGGATGCTGCCTGTCGTAGCGGGTATCCTGTTCGGGCATCCAGACGGACAGGTTCTGGCTGACGCCTGTCAGGAGAATCAAATATGGGTAATCACCGGTTTTCCCACATGAGATGGAATCTGTGGAGCAGCCTTGAAGAACAGGTACAGATGTTGCAGAAGCCTGGCCGGGTGTCGAGGATATACAGACGTTAGGATCGTCCTCAAGGGTGCGATTCCCCCTGCAGTTTGTGATGAGCTGGTAATACTCGAAGGATGATGTCCAATCTCCGAAGAAATCCGGTGTTCTGTCCATCCTTCTGGAGGTTACTCTCGACAGCAATCCCCTCTTCCCGGCTCTCTCGAAGGGCTGTGTTATGCTGAAGAGGTCCGAGCAATCTATTTTTTTGTCAGAGAAGACGATTATCCTGATGTTATCCGAATCGATCACCTCGAGCAAATGCGTGACCATCCGCTCTACCGAAACATTATCACTGCTGTTCAGTGAGTTGATGACAAGATCGATCCGTGCTCCTGCTGAAATTCGTAGGATACCGGTGATAGCATTTCTTATATCCTTGTTCTCATGAATTGCATAAACGGACAGACTCGAAGTCAGTGATTCCAGAGAATCGCAGGATGATTCAACCACGAAGTTCCCGAATAGGCGGCTGGAGATGCAGAAATCTCTGGTCAGGACACCTGCTCCCCATTCCATTCGACCAATTACATTGACACCTCTGAAGTGGTTCCTGTGGGCGAAATCAACGGATTTGAGCAGCAGATCGAGTTTATCCTCAAATCCAAGCAGCCAACTCGTTGGTTCGGCATTGTAGAGCTTTGTCCAGTCCTCTTCCTCTACCGGAACAACGCTCTCCTCAAGGAAGCGGTAGGCTGAATCAGTAACGTTTCCACTCAATCCTGTCTCGGAGATGAATGCCCTGAATTCTTCAATCGGATCAAGGGGCTTGGATCTCGGAGATGATCTGGGATGTGGGAGAACAGGTCTCTCTACCGAGTAGGATGTGGTGACTGAAGAGAGTGCTCCGTGCCTGCACAGAGATGTGCTAAGACAGCCCAATGCGAAAGCTGCCCTGAAGAGAATCCTGGAAACGAGTTCAGAGGAAGAGTCTATTCCAAGGAGTTCCTCAAGCGTTAGTCCAGCCTGGTGAATGGATTCAACAAATAGAAGCGGCTTGCCTGGTAGCTTCCCATCTACGTCGAAAACCACTCCGGCATCCAGAATACGAGAAGTATGTGCGCCAGCTATCCTGCTGGAGGTACTGAACCATTCTCTAAGTGTATCCAGCGAGTCTACCTCAAGGTCAAGGAACTCAAGACGGGAAGCAGCGCGGGAGGAGTTGCTTGCTATCCAGTGTTCACCGTCCGGAATCACAATGATATGGCCGTTGACGGTATGCTTTGTCTTATCCATCTCTGTAAAATCCAAAAAGAATTTGGAACATCTGCATCTTCATCATTGGCTGATAATATAGAATTATGTGAGTGATGGCAATACTAAGTTCAAGTGTGCATATCACCTAATATGCGCATATCTCGTATAAGTGAATCTGTCTGATACTTCAATACAATTGGAATAATATGGAAATTACCTATTGACGATCAAATATAGAACCCACATATTCTGCTCGAAAGGAGGAACATTATGGAAACTTCTAGATTATGTAGCTCTGTGATTGCGCTTATTGCGATGAACTGCCTTGCGCTTTCGGAGGTCTATGCCGATGAAGTGCTGGTCAGACTGACCGGACTGCGGGACTGCTCCGTAGAATCTCTTCATGCTGATGGATACGATGTCACCTCGGTTAATCTCAACCAGGATTACGTTGATATATTCATTGACCGGGCGGATATCTCCACGCTTGAGGAGAAAGCCCAGAATATCAAGATATTGCCGGAATCATGGGGAAGCCTGCTACCTTCAAACGCCGCCAATGCGGGTTACTACTACAGCCCCGATGAGAACTGGGATTTCTGGACGGATTTGGCAGCAACTTATCCTGATCTTGTTCAATCCCCTGTTACAATAGGACAGTCTTTTCAGGGCAGGGATATCTACTCGATCTGCATAACCAGTTCTTCAGGTCCATCTGACAAGCCTGCCATTCATTTCAACGCTCTTACTCACGCCAGGGAACCGGCAGGCAACTCCGTTATGATCGATTTCGGCATGTGGCTGGCCACCGAATACGATAATGATACTATGGCCACATTCATACTTGATAACTCGGAGATCTATCTGGTTCCCATCGTGAATCCCGATGGATACGTTGCCAACATGCCGGGTGGGGGGAACCAGCGTAAGAATATGAACTTCACTACTCCGGTTACTTCCGACGGAATCGACCTGAATAGAAACTTCGGTTACCAGTGGGGATATGATAACATGGGATCCAGTCCAAATCCATACGATCCAACCTACAGAGGATCTGCCGCATTCTCGGAGCCGGAGACGGAAACACTCCGCAGTTTTATCAACAGCATAGATCCTATTGGTTCAATACACTATCACTCCTATGGAGGTATGTTGATCTACCCCTGGAACTACGTGAATCAGCCCACACCCCATCAAAGCACATTCCAGAGCTGGGCTTCAGCAATGACTGCACAGAACGGTTATCAGTACGGAAGATGCGGAGAACTGATGTATCCTGCCAATGGTGATGCATGCGACTGGTCGTACGAAAATTCGGAACACCAGACCTGTCTGTCTTTCGGAGTTGAGGTTGATGACAACGGCTTCTGGGGCAGCCAGAACGATTCCACCGCGATCGCTGACTTCAGCACTGAATGCAGGTTCATGAACAAAATGCTGTGCATGAATCTTCTGAATCAGACGGGGATCGAATATGAAAGTGAAACAGGATACTCTGGAATGCTGTCTGTTGAGGGCGTTTCACCGAATCCTGTTACGAATGCAATGAATCTCTCTGTAAGGATCCCTTCCGGTTCACTGGCAGTCACCGTTTATGACCTTTCAGGGCGCCGAGTCGATGAATTCTCACTGGAGAATCCCGATTCCGGTGATTGCCAATTGAAATGGGTTGTACCCGAAGGAACACCAAACGGTGTGTACACTTTGATAATCCAGTCAGGCAGCCAGACAGCTGGATCGCGCTTCACTGTTCTGAGGTAAGGAAAATACTCCATTCTCTCTGAAAGGAGAAATGATATGAAATACTTAGTCATCCTCATGCTTCTAGCTGGAGCTTTTTCAGCCAGCGGTGAAATGATCTACCGAAATCCTGACTCACAGACGGCTGCACTCTTCGTTGGAATGGATGAAGTCGGGTCGTTAGTCGAGATGAATACCATCTGCCTGGAAGCACTGGACTCTGATTTGAGCGAATATGCAGGCACTGTTTTCCGAATCCCTGTGGGTGGAGGGTTGATGGCGACTATCGGAGCTCCGGATCTTCCCGTGATAAGACGGATGGTCGAAGTACCGGCAAGCGGTAATATCGAGGTTGAGATTCTCAGCAGCGAATCATCGAGTATTGGTATTTACGACGTCGCTCCCTATCAGATGCCCCCAACTTATTCAGGACCCGCTCCCGTATACACAATCGACAATGGTATCTATTCAACAGACGAATTCTATCCATCCTCATCCGTCACTGTTGAATCCGTACAGATACTAAGGGACATGCGAGTGGCCTGGATCAGATTCAATCCCGTTCAGGTAAATCCTGTAACCGGCGAGGTGATTCTCACAACGAGCGCCACAATCAGGGTATCAGCCGGGCAGGAACCCGGTGAGAATGAAATGCATCGCATACCCTTGGGTATTACACGGACCTTCCTACCCATGTATGAGCAGGTACTTGGTGACGGCACGGACGGTGACATAGTCAATGGAAGTTATGTATTCATCGGGACTTCCGAGACAATTGGATACGTCCAGGAACTTATCGACTGGAAGCGACAGAAGGGCTACCAGGTTGAAATCGGGCTGATGTCCGTTATCGGCTCTAGCAGCAGTGATGTAGATGCATGGATTGAGGATGCTTTCAATACATGGCCTAACCCTCCTGAGTACGTAATGCTTGTCGGTGATGAGACCATAGTGCCCTCAAAGGCTTGCACTTACGAAGGTCCGTCCGGGCCATTACCAGGAGTTACTGATAACGATTATGGTGTGATAGGCACCGGTAGCGTTCCTTCCATTCACATATCCCGAATCTGCGGTAACGATATCAGCGATCTTTCGTACATTGCGTGGAAGATCAGGATGAACGAGATGGATCCGTATGAAATTTCCGGAGAGAGCTGGTTCAACCATGCGGTCAGCATGGCCTGCACGGATTTCCAGGCTCCCCAGGAGGCACTTTATCTTCATCAGCTTTTCCAGGCTTACGCTCTCATATCAACGTTTTACTGCAACAGCTTAGGTGGAGTGACACCGACTCTGACAGCCTTCCTAAGCGATATAAACGATGGACTTTCGATAATCTCGTACATAGGCCATGGGGATATCTCAACCTTCGTTACCACTGGTTTTAACAATGGCAATGTTGCTGCACTTACTAATGGCAGAAAAATGCCCTGGGTCTACTCCATCGGCTGTCAGAACGGGCAGTTCAACAGTCAGTACTGCATAATGGAAGCATGGCTTTCAGAAGGGTCGGTATCCGATCCCAAGGGCGCTATCACATGCATGGGGTCTGCTACCTACACTCCAGTTGGTCCCGGTGATTCGCTGCAGATATACACCTTCAAGGGTTACTTCGAAGAGGAGCTTCATCATCTTGGTGCCGCATATTCCTTCGCCAAGAATAAAATTTACCAGTCCTACGGGTCCCAGGCAAACGGAATGAACATGATGGGAACCGTGTTCGGCTGCCCTGAGACGGATATCTACACCGACACCTCCCCGATAGCCTATTTGACAAACTCTCATTCAGCTTCAGCGGCACCAGGGGCATTCCCGGTTACGATAACCGACGATACAGATGCACTTGTTGAGGGAGCTCTTGTAGGCCTTTACTACGCTGATACAAAGGAGACTATTGCGTCCGGATATACTGATGCTTCCGGGGTTGCCAATCTCAACATAAACTCGCTGCCCGGCTCAGCCACAGTAACGGTGACTTCAACCGCACACAACCGGATTCCATGCGTGAGTTACGCCAACAGCACGGGGATAGAGGGTGGAAGCGGAGATGAAATTGCCCCTGGGATTCATGTGGGAATAATGCCTAATCCGATAAGAAGTTCAGGGGTTATCAGTCTGTCTATGCCCTTTACCGGAATGGCCGAACTCTCCGTATACGATCTTACAGGGAGAAGAGTGGAAACCATCCACAATTCCGAACTTTCGGAGGGGCAGCACAGCCTTACATGGACACCTGGATCGGACATCTCAAACGGTGTTTACTTCATTCGCTTCTCTACACCTGCCGGATCCAATACAGGACAGTTGATGATCCTGAAGTGAACTGAAGTGCTGCAGAAGGATCTGATACATTCAGCCAGGGCATGGAGAGGTATCATGCTCTGGCTGTTTTGTTTAAACAACTGCTTTAATTGGTAACCTGGTTTGGAATGGAAGTATATTAATGGTACTAGTTTGGTCACCTTCTGGGAGAGTAGGACACTGCCGGCTTTAAATTTCGCAAAGAAAACCCCTGGGTCTCCAACCCTCCCGGGGGTTCTTTCTCGTTTCTTTTGAATACTGTCTTCTTCAAAACCTCTCCGCACAATTGCACAACTTCGTTCAACCGCTACCTGTTTAATATGTGCACATATTAGAGTATACCAGAATAGATAGAAGGTCTCTACCAATCGTGCTGAGTTGGAGGGAGAAGAACGCTTGGAGCATCCATATAAGGAATTGACAACCGAGAGGTGCATTCTCAAAAAGCCAGAGCCGGAGAATGCCGGGGACCTATTCGCCATTTACGGTGACGACGAAACAATGAAGTACATGCAGAAGCCTTGCGTGAAATCTGTTGAAGAGTGTGTAGAGCTGCTGGAGAAATGGGATGATCTTTTCTCCCGAGGTATTTCCTTTCGCTGGGGTGTATTCCTGAAGGAAAACCAGTCGCGGATGATAGGTACTGCTGCACTTCATTACTGGTCCAGAAAGAACCGGCGTATTGAGCTGGGGGCCGATCTGCATAAGGATTACCACCGTAGAGGGTTGATTACTGAGGTTACTTCCAGGATTATCGATTACGCCTTTTGCGACCTGGGAGTAAATCGTATCGAGTTGCGCTGTCACCCGGACAACACAGGCAGTGTGACCATTGCCGGCAAGTTGGGTTTTGTGCTTGAGGGAACCCTCCGTCAGTATGTGTTCGTGCCCCGGAAGGGGTTGGTGGATGAGGCTGTATACTCGCTGCTGGCAGACGAGTGGTGATATTGTAAACTCAGTATGCATGTAGAAATGGGAAACGGTATATTCCCTATCGCTCTTCAGCCAATTCGAATATGGAGTATCCATGCTAAAACGATTTCTTTCATTCTATAAGCCACACAAGGTTCTTTTCTTTATTGACATAGCAGTTGCTCTTCTGTCCTCTGGTCTGGCCATTCTCATTCCTTCAATGGTGCGAACTCTTCTGAACAGCTACATTCCCGATGGAAACGCCAGAGCTGTTGTTATCTATTTCGCGTTGATGATTTTTATCTACCTGGCAAAAATGGTTTTTGAATTCATCCGCATGAAATGGGGGCACATCCTCGGAGTGAGGATGGAGTATGACATGCGGGAGGATATCTTCCGTCACATCCAGAAGCTGTCATTCAACTATTTCGACAGTACGAAAACCGGGCATATCATGTCCCGCATATCCAATGATCTTAACACCATAGCAGAAGTTGCCCATCACGCACCTGAAGATCTTATTCTTTCTTTCTTCCTGATTGTGGGTTCCTTTTACTTCATGTTCAGTTTCAACCCTACTCTAGCCCTTATCTCTTTGATTCCTCTCCCAATAATGATTCTCTGGGGAGTAAAGTACGGCGGCAAAATGAGAAAGGGGTTTCGCAACGTCCGGAAGAAGATTGCTGATATCAACAGCGCTGTGGAGAACTCGGTTCAGGGAATACGCGAAGTAAAATCTTATACCAATGAAGATTTGGAAATGACGAAATTCGATACCGTCAACACACACTTCAAAATGGCTAAAGAGAAAATGTATACCATTATGGCAGTGTTTCACTCCGTCTTCCAGTTCCTCTCAGACATGTATTACCTAATAGTTATTGCAGGGGGAGCCTGGCTATACTTTGAAAACCGGATAACCCTTGCGGATATCGTTGCCTTCATTCTCTATGTTAACATCATACTGAAACCTATTCAACGGCTTATGAACTTTACTGAACAGTTCCACCAGGGTGCCGCTTCATTCGAAAGATTCATAGAAATCATGGATATAGAGCCCGACATAGAAGACCGGCCCCACGCCCGTTCTTTCCATCCGATAAAGGGTAAAATCGAGCTGAATGATCTGTGGTTCAAATACTCCTCTTCCCCGGACTGGATCATCAGGGATGTATCCATGACTGTAAAAGAGGGGGAATCCGTTGCAATCGTGGGTGAATCAGGAGCTGGTAAGAGTACAATTGCCTCCCTTATACCCCGGTTCTACGAACCCAAAAAAGGATGCATCACCTTTGACGGGCATGATATCATGGATCTGAAGCAGCACTTTCTGAGAGAAAACATCGGACTCGTCCAACAGAATGTCTTCCTGTTCGACGGCACTATCCGAGAGAATATTATGTACGGTAAACCCACGGCAAGCGAAGAGGAAATGATAGAAGCAGCCAGGTATGCCAACATATACGACTTCATCATGTCCCTTCCAGACACGTTCGATACGTATGTTGGTGAGCGTGGAGTAAAGCTTTCAGGAGGTCAGAAACAACGTGTATCCATTGCCCGTGTCTTCCTCAAGAATCCCACTGTACTTATTTTCGACGAGGCAACTTCTTCGCTGGACAATGAATCTGAAAGCCTTATCCAGGAAGCCATGTTCAGACTGAGTAGAAACAGAACTACCATTATAATTGCCCACCGTCTCTCCACAGTTCGTAACGTGGACAAGATAATAGTCCTGCACGAAGGCAGCGTCGTTGAGACTGGAACCCATGACAGCCTGATGAAGCTGAAGGGGTACTACCACAACCTCTATACAAAAAATATCATCTGATCTATTGAGAATCCTCAACTAACTTCTACGATATCGTGAACCCGGATTCCGCACTCTCGGTTCGTATCAGGCGCCTTGATGTCAGCTACTGTGTTTGACTGCAGGTTTCCCGGGAAGTATTGTCAATTTGATAAAGGGATCAGGGATTATCGGGTGTCAGGAGGATGCTCCAAACGCAGAAGACAAGTTCAGTTCTCAGGCGGAAGGCTCCGTTCGATGGAAGACATTGATTGGCATAAACACTTACGGGCATATGGTATACGGGTGAAACGGCTGATCCCGATCAGGGATTGGTCTGAATCCCGCGTCATTCGCGTAGAGGGTACCCGGTGTGGAAAGCCTGCAATCAGCTACCTGAAATGGTTTCCCAGGGGCGGGGACACCGAATTGGCAGTCTACAATTTTGCCGGCCAGCATGCTTCCTTTCCCGCTCCGGGGGCAACTGCCGTGATGGTAGAAGGGAAAGAATGGCTTTTGCTGGATTGTGCTGATGGCACTCTTCTTGCCGACATCGCGAGAGCAGACACTCCCGAAGCTTATATCGCCACTGCTCGCAGGATGGCCCGTTTTCACATGCAGGCTATTGGAGATGGCTGGACATCTGAAATGTCAGGCCTAGGGACTCTGAAAGTGCGGATAGAGGCTTTATCCACGTCTGTTCTGAAAGATCTGCGTCGAATGGTGTCCGAAGGGAAATACCACGGGGTGAATCTATCCCTCCTATCCCTGGTCGAGACTGCTTCTGCGCAATTGTGGCCCGAACTCACAGAAGATTTTCGGAGTTATCCTGATTCCCTGATACATGGTGATTGTCATTACGGTAATCTCTTTCTCACACCGCAGGACGGAATCTGCCTGATCGACTGGGGATCGGCTTCTCTCGCACCGGGACTGATGGATCTGGCTGCGCTTGTGGATGTGACACTTCGTATGGATGAGCAAGATATCCATGAACCTGATGTGCTGGCCGCTTACTTCGATGAACTATCTCAATCAGAGCGGGAAGCTTATGGGAATCGGGATCGTGCATGGGACGTCTGCCGTTCCGTTCGGGCTTTCCTGGAGCTGGAGTGGTTTGCCACCACGGGGGATGATTATGGCCAGCGGGTTCAGAGGGAGTTGACCCTCTTGCGTGCATTTTTCCATATCTAACCAGGATATAGTTCGAACTTGATCTACCTGCTGAATCAAATGGATGGAGAGTGAAGGACAATAAAGATGCCTGTAGAAATTGTTGGACCAGTTGACACCAATGTGCAGGATTGTGAGCGGATTCTCCGAGCCCTTCCTGCATATTTTGGTATTGAGGAAGCACTTCTCCAGTATCTGAAGGACATCGTGGACATGCCCGTATTCTTCGCTTTGCTGAACGGTAAATCTATCGGTTTCCTTGCCATCAACAGACATACAAAATTGTCGGCCGAAATTCATGTGATGGGTGTTCTTCCAGAGGAACATCGCAAGGGTGTGGGTGGTGCTCTTACCGCAGCAGCAGAACAGTATCTGAAGTCTGATGGTGTGAAAATTCTCGAGGTGAAAACCCTTGGGGAGTCTCACCCGGACAAGAACTATGCTGGGACACGAAAATTCTACTTGACACAGGATTTTCTCCCGTTGGAGGAGATACCTGATTTCTGGGGCAAAGGATTACCGACATTGTTCATGGTGAAGCACCTGTAATGCAATTGTGATGATGTGCTATGCCGGTCCTTTCAAAGAGAGGCGAGAGATCCGGATCACCGGCATCTATGCACGGTGAGATGGCCGTCAGAAGGAATAATGACTGGAAGTGCTTGTACAAGCATTGACAGAGTCAAGCAAGAGCATTTCTAGTAGGAGGTTGAAAATGATACTGAATACGATGACTGTCCTGATGATCATATCGGTTTCCATCGCGGGATATTTCTGCCCCGGCAGATCCGCAGGTGAGGACTATCAGGAAGTGGTGAATAGAGTAGCTGAGATGGTGTGGGACAGTAGTATAAGGACAATGGCATCTAAGCATGGTCTGGATGTAGTGAACGTTACCTGGGAGGATACCGGAAGATACTCCGGCTCCTGCTGGGGACCCAACATATCCGACATGACCATTCAGGTCCACAGCTACCAGAACGGTGCTGAGCATCCCACCCTTACGTGCATGCCTGTAATACGTTATCCTAATTTTCATGATCTCTCTGCCGACATGGATCCAGACAACTTCTACATGCTGGTGGGCAACGAGATAGGTGAAGATCTGGGTCCGGTCTCCCTGACCGATTTCGTGGATAACATCCGCTATTACCTTCATGACCCGGATTCGTGGGAGGGAGACGAGAGAGGCCTTCTGGCGGAGAGGGACAGTGTTGTTCTGGTGAGTGCGCAGGCTGTCTTTCTTCCGATACCCGCCGATGGAAACGCCACATTCAACCCGGTTCTCTATAACTACCAGTCCTACGAGGGAGATCCGGCGGTGCTGACCATACTTGTAACCAGGGAGGGTACCAGCGTTACAGTGATAGATAATACCAGGGACGCTGTTCCCGGCTCGTGGAGCTGGGGACAGAGACTTTTTTTCAACGAGAACGGCGACAGGGCAAGCCTCACAGGACAGAGAATCTCAGACTTCCGCCAGGATTACGCACAGAGCGGCGGGGATCCCTCAGAGATATCGGATGAGAGCAACCTGAACATGGTTCTGCTTATCCAGATACCCCTCAAGCAGCAGAATCCGCAGAACACCTGGTTCGACGAATACGAGCTCTGTGCTGATCAAGGTGCTACAGCCGGTGAAAGCAACGGCTTTGGAGGATCGGATGTTGAGGCAGCCGTCATCGGTCACGGAGAGCTCGAAGGCCCCTTCACTGAGATCGATGGCCTTGAGATAGAGAGGGATCCGAATTTCCCAATCAGGGTGACGGTCCAGTTCTACAAGGCCACGTCAAACGGTATCGCTTCCCAGGACGATATGAACGAAATAGCCGCCGAGATAGACAAGGTCTACAGCGAGGGCTCCTATGTAGGATCACTCGTGGTGCCGGATGCTGGAGTCTACAGGCCCACTGACTGGGACAGGGCTTCGGTTCCCAGAAGGTTAAACAGATACTGGAGACACGTCAGGAACGATTACCTGAGCTGGTTAGAAAGAAGAGACCTGATTGACTGACAGTGAAAACAGATAGGAAAAGGGGCGGTCTCTGATCACCCCTTTTCATGTAAGATGCACATCCTTCCCCATGAGATTGCACATCTAGCAGGACTTCCGATTAATCCGCTTTCCTATTATCTATTTTGGTGTTCCAGTTTGTAATGTTTCCTTAATTCCCATATGAAAGGACTCCTCCTATGATATTCCTTCTGGTTCTAATAGGATTTCCATGGCCTGTGGAAGGCACAGAGAATTTCTATGCCAGCGAGATAATCCCGTTCGGTGAGGGTGTGGTGGCAATAGGTCAGGCGGGGAGCAGGCTCCTGGTGTTGGATCGTAACTTGCAGTCGGTTCTGGACCTTACATCGGAGGAGTTACAGATCGACTGGTTCAGAGCAATCGCAGCAGATCCGTTACGGGGGGACCTGTGGGTACTTGCTGAGGATCTGGGGCCTTTCCTGTTCCGTTTCGACCGCGAGACCCTCCAGGATATTGACGGGTACCGGATAGATGACATAAGCAATCCAGTGGTGGATGGAGTTGGCCGTCTCTGGTACTCCTCGGAGGGAACTCTGTTCAGGGACTTCAACGATCTCTGCCTGCCTGTGAGTACTACCCAGCTGGCAGTGAGTGCCGACGGAGGGCGAGTGGCCTGGGTGGATGGAGAGGACAGAGTCTGGAGCGCACAGGTATCGAACTTCGAACCTGAACTCGTTGAGGAGAAGCGCTCCATGGCTCCATTCTACCTGCCTACCACTCCCATCCTTGTTGTTCCCCTTGTTAGTGGTGGTTTCACCATGCATCTACCGGATGGATCGGTGACAGAGATCGAGGAGGGGCTGCAGCCCTTCTGGTGCCCTGTTCCCGAAGGAGTGGTTTACTGCATCTCCAAGGACGACGGACACCAGATAACCGAATCGGACCTCTATGTTGCTACACCTGACGGACAGATCTTCAGGATTACCGAAACACCAGAGTCCCTGGAGATGAATCCATCTGTTTTTGACGAGGGTGTCATAGCAGTGGACGACTGCAACGGGTACATGATTGTGGTTCCTGACGACTGCCTGTTTGATCTATCGAAGTACTGAGTTAACAGTTGTACAAACTATATAACATGTAATCTGATCCGAACACGGAAGTTAAGCCCTCCTGCGCCGATGGTACTAGTCGGTTCTCCAACCCTCCCGGGAGTTTTTTCTGTTCGACCCTGACGGGCTAGTTTCCTGTGTATGTCAGGTTCTCGTTTGTTACTACATCCTCGCCGTAATCGACCAGTACACCGTGCCAGTCGTTGCCGCTGGGTGTATAAACACAGAGAAATGATGAGACAGCCATAACGAGATAGTCGTCGATAATAACGGCAACTCCCATATAATTTGAATCCGGTTCGTTGTCCGGGGTGATAGTCTGATCACAGGATAATACCTTGCCGAACGCTTCAAAATGCAGATAGCCGACGTAGCCGCTGCCATCAGGATTATCTCCATCCAGGGTGTAAGTTCCAGGATTATCCAGGCTCATAAGCACTGGAAGCTCAGGCAGTTCGTTACCCTCTTCAGTTGTGCCATAGATTCTAAGGAGCTTATCATATGCATAATCAACCCAGTAACCGTTCAGAGCTCCATCTCCAACAATAAAAATGTCGAGGATCGGAGGATCACCGGCTTCACAGATGGCCAGGTAATTATCACCAAAGCATACAGCTGTGTTCGTGTAGGTAGAGCCGTCCTCGTCACCGTAGTCCCAGAGGGCTTTATAGAATCCACTCTCGCTCCTGGTCAGGGTGAGAGTGCAGTTCAGATCAGAGTCGGTGTACTCAACGGTCATATTGTAGGTTCCACTGGGATCAAGTTCGGTATTCAGCGGGTTCTCTCCGCATGAGACTGCCAAAGGGATGATCAGAATAACTGATGTGAGAAGAACTATTCGTATCATGTTATTTCCTTTCGGATGGTCTGAACTTTACGAATTACTATGTCTGCGCTGGACGCGGCAGCATACCTGTCTTAAGTTTACATTTGATTGACTATACTTCAGACTCCGTGTAAAGGAAATAAAGAAGGGGGTTCACAATGAGATTACGGAGAGATCGCCGCAAGGATCGTTCAGAGATACCCATGGATGCTGTGAAAAAACAGCTCGAACAGATTGCCCGTGAAGGAGGCTTCAAGGCGGCTATATTGACCACTGAGGATGGTTTTGCTGTGGTCGACATAGAATCAAATCTGGATTCTAATTCACTTGCCGCTTTGGCTGGTTTCGTTTGGACAATGAACATGAACGTCCTCGATTTAACAGGACTTGAGACAATAGATCAATTAACTATGAGCGGGTCATCAGGTGATTCCGTCATCTGCCAATCATTTGAAGTACTGGACCAGCCTGTTGTCCTGATTGTTATTGCCAGTGTAGGGTCAGAGCATCGACATCTTACCGATCGCGCGGTTGAGGGAATTAAACGTATCCTTGATTAGATAATAACAGATTGGGGAAGTCTGAACTGAGTGGTAGATGGTTATGACTGAAGAAGAAGGACTGTTCGACAGCATTCGGTGTTTTTCAGGACAGATATCCGAACGCAGCCGGTTTGAAGCCGATGTTTGGGGAACATTCGGAAGCAGGTGCGCAATGCTCGTTCTCGATTCTTCCGGTTTTACCCAGAGTACACAGGAGTCCGGTATCCTCAATTATCTGACATGCATTGTCAGGCTCAGGGATATGATGAAGACAATCCTGACAAGGTTCGGGTGTATTTCCTGGAGGGCTGCAACAGATAATGTATTCGCTGAATTTAAAACTGCTGACGGCGCCCTTGCAGCAGCTCTCGAGATACAGAGATCGGTTAGTGCGGCAAACATCCAGATTCAAAACTCGGAGAAATTTGGGGTCTGCATAGGAATCGGGTTCGGTGATGTTCTACGCTCACTCTCCGAAGGAGTATTCGGTAACGAGATGAATCTTGCGTCGAAACTGGGAGAAGATCTGGCCGGAAACGGTGAAATATTGCTTACAGAGTCCGCATATCAAGAAATCTCAGATGAAAATAGAAGAGATATCATCTCGAGAAAAACGAATATTTCCGGCATTGAACTTTCTTACTATATCATCCTCGGCGAGGGGACCTGATTCAATCCCCCGGAACGTTGATGAGCTGAGTAATCAGTTGAAATGGGGTTTTCAATGCATTTGCTGCCGCTGCTGACACTGTGCATGCTTGTACAGATCGACGCCGACATCCCCACCCCTCCTGCAAAGCTAATTGTCTGCGGAAGCAGCATCGTGAATGAAGAGGGAAACGAGGTAATGCTCCGCGGCATGAACATGGACTGTTACTATTACCTGTATGACAGCGATCCCGAAGCTCCATTCGATTACGCTTCCGAGGAGGACATAGAGTATCTGGCCGGGATCGGCTGCAATTCATTGCGTCTCTGCCTGAACTGGAAGATGTTCGAGACTGATGCTGGATTCCGCCTGATTGATGACTACCTGTCATGGTGTGAGCCATTGGGGATTTACATCATCCTGGATATGCACATTGTTCCCCCGGGGAGTCGCGCCAGCGACAGGGGGATATGGAGTTCCGCTGATGCCCGAGATCAGCTCTGCGAACTCTGGCGGTCGATCGCCCTTCGGTATGCCGACCTGGCATGTATTGCTGGGTACGACCTTTTCAACGAGCCCTCTCCTCCCGAAGCGCAGCAGTGGTGGGACCTGTCCCACTGTATCGCGGGAGCTATCAGAGAGGTAGACTCAAATCATATACTCTTCATCGAATCCTCCTCCTGGAATGGGGCTGGCTTACGGTTGATTGACGACCCAAACGTGGTCTACTCATTCCATAGTTACGAGCCTTTTGTCGTTTCCCATGCCACTGCTTCCTGGCCCGGGGATTCACCTGTACCCGACGCGTATTCCTATCCTGGAGCTGTGCTTACAGGGATGCAATGGGTGGGCTGGTCGTCCGGTGTCACCAGGCTTAACAGGTCGACATCCGACTGGATATATTGGGAAAGCGGGGTCATAACTGTTCCCCGCGGGGTTGAATGGGTCTCCATAAAGGTACAAGCTTCGGGGGATGTGGGATCCGTCCTTTTCGACGGACTGCAACTCCTTCAAAACGGGACGGAGCAGGAAGTTGTTAACCGGGACATTGAGGAGATTTCCTACAGGCGCCCGGGTCAGCCCTCCAGCTGGTATTTCTATCGCGACTCTGGTGACTTCGAAGGTACATTCAGCGACGATTCATTCACTGGCACAGGAAGCCTTGGGATCACTGGTTCGGGTGGTTCGGGGAGCTGGATACAGACCAGATCGTTTTACACAGGACCACTCTTCCAGGTTAAGCCGGGAGATGCCCTTGAGGTAAGCGGGATGATAAAAGCTCCTGAGAATATGGGAGAGATAATGCTGGGGCTGGATTATCTCAGAGGAAATTATGAGAATTACGATCTTAACCGCCTCAGGGATGGCATCCAGGACATTATTGACTGGGCCCGCAGCTCCAACGTCCCACTGTACATCGGTGAGTTCGGTGCTCTGCCTGGATCGGATCCGCAAAGTCGATACAATTTCGTAACCGATTGGTTGAGGGTGATGAATGACGAGGGGCTGCACTGGGCTTTCTGGACCTATCGCAACCCGGATGAACAGGCTTTCGGGCTCTGGTATCATCACAGCGTCCTGGACTCACGTCTCGCGGATATACTCTCTGCTGCTTATGGAGTATACTAATCATTCTGGGGTAATCTTTAGAACCGCACTTTTTCGGCAGCAGTACCTGCAGAGGAGGGTTCATATGCCTAGATATGGGTGTTTTGAACTAAGAACCACATGCAGCAGCTGTGGGTCACCACTTCCAATAAACGGCCCATATACACGGTTTTCCTGTACATCCTGTTTTGAGGATATAGCGATCCCGCAGGATAGAATAGCTGATTTTCTTAACGATTTCGAAGAGGAGTACGAAGGCTTTACAAAGGGCCAGGGCAGTGGTGGAACACTCATGTGCGGAAGCGGTACTTTCAAATACAGCCACTGGAGATTGCCGCCACGCTGTTCATCCTGTGAAACCCCTCTTGAAATTCCCGAAGTTCAGGGCAATTCAATCATCAAATGCAGTAAATGCTCCGCCGAGTATCATGTCTTTCCAGCACCTGATTGGCTCTTTAAAAAAGTACCCTCGGCCAGGTTCGTCATTACTCAGCAGCCGCCTCCGGGAGTGACTGGTGGTGAAGACGTAAAGATCGATGAGGATTCGACAAAACCCATAGTGATGTCCTGCCCCCAGTGCGCGGGAGCGTTATCCGTTTCAGCGCGAAGCGAGAGGATAATGGAGTGCGGTTACTGCAATTCGGAGGTTTACGTTCCGGATGCCGTCTGGAAAAGGCTGCATCCAGTAATAAAAACGGAGGAGTGGTTCGTCTGTTTTGAGGGAAAGAACAAGATCCAGCTCCAGGTGGCAAGACGTGCGATTGATTTGAAGGAGGAAAAGGAAGAGCTGAAGATATGGCAACTGAAGAACGCACCCAAGAGAGCCGGTATGAAGTTCAAGTCTTTCCTCCGCATCTTCGGGATATTCACTGCGATAGTGATTGTTACGAGTGTAATCCTAGTCTTATCAGGAAAGAATGAAAAGGACATTTCCAATCTGTATACCCAGTACGGTCCATATCTTGTAATACCAGTGTCGATTCTGATCCCTCTTTGGTTCGTCTTTAAGAGCACGTTCTCATCGCGGACAGGCAAAGGCAAAGAGTGCAAACGGGCGTTGGCCCTGCTGGCTGAAAAACACGACTGGAAGCATGAATCGGCTGAATACAAAAGCAGTCTGGGTTATATCGATACAAAGTACTGCGGAAGGGATATCGAAATTAACCCCGGTGATGAGTATGCCATGGAAGTGGAGATAAACGAATCTCCTTTTTACCTGAAAACAGAACCTCCCGGTTACCCGCACGATGGTGTTCAGAGATTCACTACGGGCGACAGCAGGTTCGATAACCTCTTTCCTTTCCGTTACGCAACGCCTGAGCTTTCAGAGAGAATAGAGAAATCACCTGAAGAAGCCGCAGTTGTGCTGGCTCCGGTTTACTGGTTCCTCGACCGCTGGCAGCAGAAACTGGGCAGATTGAAGATTGACTGGTGCGATGCTGCCGTACATCTGATCCCAGGTCATATTGAGCTGATGGATAGCGGCAACAGATACCTGCTTCCTGAAGACATGGAACCGCTGCTGGAAGATATGATGGTTCTTGCGGCAGGCATCGATGCAATAGCTGCCGGTAGGGAGCCGGAACTGCCGTAATAACCGTTTGAGATAACCTGTTTGCCGGTGTCATCCATTGACGAAATGGTTTCCATATCATAGTTTAATATTGGAAGTGGTATCGATGCTGAAAAGGCTTCAACTTCGATAAGTACTTACATAGCCCTATAATCAGCGCAATAAACAGGGGTGTAATAATCCCCGAGAACAAAGGAGTAACAAATGAGAACTCTATCTGTTTTCATTCTCGCTACGCTGTTGCTGGCAATCCCTGCAATAGCAAGTGAAGCGATGGATGTTGGAGATCTAACTTCCTCAGATGCATCGGGTTCTGGTTATACCGGGCCCATCTGGGATGGCCCTAAGGCTGTCCTGTGGGATAACGGTCCCTTCATCACCAGTTACGGAACGGGTGTAGGCGGAGCAGATGAGTCCATACTGGACCCGAACGACACTGTTAACGGTTTCGGTTGCCAGTGGCTCGCTGATATCAGGCTTGCCGACGACTTCGAAGTCCCGGCAGGATCAACATGGGAAATCAATTCCATAACACTTTACGGTTACCAGACAGGTGGCGGGCCACCCTCAACACTCACCGGCACCTATATCGAGATATTTGATGGACCGCCGGAAACCGGAACATCCGTCTGGGGAGATCTTTTCACTAACGTCATGACTACTACAGCCTGGACGAACGTATACAGAGTCAAACCGGATGTTTCAGGTATCAGTGCTGATCGTCCCATTATGGCCAATGTGTGTGATTTTGCTAGCCCGATAGTCCTCACTCCGGGAACTTACTACCTATGCTGGCAGCATGACGGAACCGAGACGTCAGGTCCCTGGAATCAGCCCGTAACGATAAACGGTACGCTTGAAACAGGCGATGCCATGCAGTATTACGATTACCTATGGGATTTCATAATTGATGATGGTACCGGCTCACTGAAGGGAATGCCTTTCATAATTGAAGGAACTTCTACAGGTGCTCTCGAGAACGAAACCTGGGCTGCAATAAAGACGATATTCTAAAATAGTTTAGAATGCTTTAAGATTGGGGGGTATGGCTGAACTGCCATATCCCCTGATATTCAGAAAGGGAGATATTTCTGTGTTTTCAAAGAGCAGATGGATCGTCCCAATAATGCTGTTCATAGTTGCCGCTTCCGCCATCGCGATGCTATGGATCTATCAGGTCGATCCGGCTATCTGCAACGGATGCGCGAGATGCATCCCGTACTGCACCACAGGCGCCCTCTCCATGGTTGGCTCCAATGCTGTGATCGATCCTGCTCTTTGTAACGGCTGTGGTGATTGTGTGCCACCCTGTATTCGCGGAGCTATTTACAAGTACTGGTACGTAGGAATTACCGGGGACGAAACCGAGGGGCAGATCTCGTTCGGACCAAACCCCGCAGTGGAATCAGTTTTCGTAACCGGCGCAGCAGCCGGTGATCCGGTAGAAGTATTCGATCTCACCGGAAGGCTTGTTGCATCCACTGTTGTATCCCCCGACGGAGAAGCGGTACTTGAATTGTCGAATCTTGCTTCCGGTAACTACCTTATTCGGGTTGGAATGGATGAATTTCAGGTATTAACCCTCATCAAATAGCAAGACCGAACTTACTTTTCTTACCTTTACGCATGCATTATGTTAATTGATGATATATATAAAACGCGACACGCATATTTAGAGATGAAATTCAACGCATAACATTCAAACTGAACAGGAAATCATGTGCAAGGATAATACATACCTGAGAAATCCTGATGTGGCTCTCAGAGAAGAGGACGAAAGCGGCAGCCTGCTCTTCAATCCCGATACCGGGGAGGTTCTCGTCATCAATGATACCGCCAGATTCATATGGGAACTTTGCTCTGAAGGCGTCACTATGGATGATATTGTCCATGCATTCGCTGAAAGCTACGATGATCTTCCGGAGAACCTGATCGAAGATGTAGATTCATATTTGCTCGTAATGACAAAGGGTGGCTTCATTGGATCGAAGTAATCTCTCCGTTCCCAAGCATTCCAGCGCCCCTTCATCAGTTGATATCTCGATAACCGGTAAGTGCAATCTTAAATGCAGATACTGCTTCTACTCTGACGAGATGGCTGCTTTGAACGACCTCTCTACGGATCAATGGAAGAGCAACATCAAGAAACTGGGCGATGCTAGAATTATGCGTATCACCCTGACGGGTGGTGAACCATTCACAAGACCCGACATCTTCGAGCTCATTGATACAATTATTGAAAACAAAATGCGATACTCCGTTCTGACCAACGGCACACTGATCAACGAAAAAACCATAGAAGCTTTCAAGGTAGGAAAGAGACGGCTCCGACTCGACAGCGTACAGATTTCAATTGATGGCTCATGCGCCAAGGTGCACAACAAAAGCCGTCCTGAGAGTTTCGACAGAGCAGTTGCGGGACTCAGACTCCTGAAAAAAGAAGGCTTCCCCGTAACTGTCAGAGCAACCATCAGCAAACACAACATTCATGATCTTGAAGCCATGACCGCATTCCTTCTTGAGGATATAGGTTTACCGTCAATGACGAACAACGAAGCATCCCCCATTGGTACAGGATGTACCTACAAGGAGGAAGTAGCTCTGGACCACAAAGAAATTCTGGCAACGGGACTCCGGCTGGAAAAACTTCAGCAGAAGTACCCCGGCAGAATCACCGCTCAGGCTGGTCCCCTTGCAAAACTCAGAATGTATAAAGAGATGGAGGACGCCCGGAAAAATGGAGAAACCACTAATCGCTGGAAGATGGGTTATCTGTCGTCCTGCGGTGGCGTGTTCAATAAACTTGGAATTCTTCACGATGGATCTATTGTCCCGTGTTCCATGCTTCATGACCTCACAATGGGTAACATGCTTTCCGATGACCTTCTTGAGAGATGGGAAAACAGTGAAGTTATTCAAGAAGTTCGAGACAGGTGTGTAGTTCCAATGTCAGAAATACCGGAATGCTCCAACTGTGAGTGGGTAGAGTTCTGCAACGGCGGCTGCCCCGGCATAGTTCAGCAGATTCAGAAAACCATAATGGCACCCAGCTGGAGAGGATGCTACAGGAATTTTCTGAAAGCTAACAACATCGAAAGCGTTTACGATGCATCCTCCCCGGAAGAGGGATAGACATGACTGATAATTCAACTTCAGTTCCGGGACTCGGGACCATATACATGTACACTTCAGGAGCCTGCAATCTTAACTGTGCTCACTGCTGGATAGACCCGGAGTATCAGAAGGAGGGTGAAACAAGCAGCCTTCACCTCGATCCTGCTCTTGTTGAGAAAGCACTGATCCAGGGGAAGCCTCTTGGTCTCAGATCAGTGAAGCTTACAGGTGGCGAACCCCTGCTAAATCCTCGAATTAAAGAAATCATCGAACTCATTTCCGACCAGGGAATGAGCATAATCATAGAAACGAACGGAACCCTGGTAGATAGGGAAATGGCCAGATTCCTCGTGTCGACCGATAAGTTCGGATACATTTCGGTAAGCCTTGATGGAGCTGACGCAGAGACACATGAAGAGTTGAGGAGAGTAAAGGGATCCTTCGATAAAGCTGTTCAGGGCATTCGGAACCTTGTAGATGTCGGTGTGAACCCTCAGATAATATGCACTCTTCATCGAAAGAACATTTCCCAGATTCATGATGTTACAGCGTTAGCGAAACACTTGGGCTGTGGATCGGTAAAATTCAACCACGTACAGCATGTGGGTAGAGGAAGGGAGTTCGAGGAAGATCGCGCTCTATCCGTACCTGAGATTATTGAACTGAATAATA
The DNA here is from genome assembly GCA_023138735.1 of Candidatus Aegiribacteria sp. Taxonomy (GTDB): domain Bacteria; phylum Fermentibacterota; class Fermentibacteria; order Fermentibacterales; family JCC-6; genus Aegiribacteria. The sequence goes on from JAGLOY010000006.1 coordinate 26,676, forward strand.
CCATAGAAGAAGAAGTTATTCGGACAGCAGGTGTACGCGTACTGCTGGATATACCCTTCGCATTCCAGAAACCAGCACGGTTTCTCAGGAGTGCTCCTGGAATATGCAACATACATCATATCATAGGTTTACTTGCCAATGGAGATCTTGCTCTCTGCGGGATTGGAACTTCAATTGATGATCTTCTGTACGGAAATCTGAAAACTGATGATCTTGAGGATATCTGGAAGAATTCTCCGAAGCTTGCCGAACTCAGGAAATTGATACCGGATGAGCTTCAGGGGATATGTTCGAAATGTGTTCATAAGAGATTCTGCAAAGGTACGTGTGTTGCTGGGAACTACAATACAAGCGGTAAATTGAATGCTCCATATTATTTCTGTGAGACAGCGGAAAAACTGGGACTTTTCCCGGAAACCAGAATGAATATATTTGTACAGTGAAGGAGTGTATTATGACTGAAAGAAAAATATACCTGAAACCTCGAGCAGTTAACCTTTCAGGTTTTGGTGTTATCGGTCAGGAACCTCTAGGAACATGTGCCAACGGGACTAACCCCACTGTCGCTTATTGCGTTTCGGGAGACGGAGTACTGCAGTCCTCAGAGAGCTGTTCTCCAACTGGTATGAATCCAACAGCTGGTTTCTGTAGTACAGGGGGAAACGTCGAAAACAACTGTTCCTGGGGCTCCATTTTTTCATGACGCCGTGTGGCTGAGAAGCAGAGATTCGATTATTATTTTCAGCTAGCGTGCAGTTGTTTCCACATAAACTCCGATTCGAACATCAACTGCTTTCTTCTCCCCCGTTTTTCTGTTTTCTATTCTAACTGCAATGATTATTTCTCTGCAATCAGATATACTTTTGTGGATGAAAATGAATCTTGTGAAACACCATTCTCAAAAACGGAGTGCAACGACCTTCTCAGTGCATTTGAGTATCCACTGAAACAATACGAAGTACCTTACTGGAACAGCCATATTCTGAACTTCCCTCCCGTCAGAAAACTACTGGAAGACTGTTCCAACCACGGAGAGCAAGTTACCCTTGAGATCAGGAAACACTCTCTTGTAATAATCGATTTCCTCCAGCATCGGATGGACATTTTCTACTCCAGAGATAACGTTCACACGATAATCGAAGGCAGAGTAGACCCATTAATATTTACGCCATTTCTGCATGATATACGTGCTCTTATTGTCCATAGCTCCTGTGTGAGTTTCGATGGAAGGGCCGCTGTGTTCCTCGCTATGGATGAAGGAGGTAAGACAACCGCCGCAAACCTCTGCAAAGGTGGAAGGGTTTTGGCGGATGACCAGATCATCTTCAGGAAGCAGGATGATGGTGGTTGGCTCGCTTACGGAACTCCCTGGACTACTTTCCCGCCTGATCCAGATCATGCTGTACCGGCTGCGTTCTTCCTGCTTGAGAAAGCTGATGAATTCAGCCTTACTGAACTGAGTTCTCGAGAACTGTTCTCATTTCTCTGGGGTGAGCATTTTAAAATAAGATTTCAGATACCTTCAATGTACCAGACTACTTTGTTCGATCTTTATCGGGAGCTCTCTTCTTCTGCATCGGTATATCTCATGAAATCCCCGAAGGATTACATCGATCAGGATGCTATCCTGAAATGTATGAAACCGTGAAGACTTCCTTCCGGTTCTATCATGGTCGTAGTATGAGAACTGTATTTCAGTCGGGTGACTGTATCATCTTTGAAGAGATCCCCTCTGAACGATTGAGAAAGGGTGATGTGATCGTTTACAGCAGCAATTCTGGTACTGGAATGGATGTTGCTCACAGGATCATCGGAATTAGTGAAAGCTCCTTTGAAGTTAAAGGTGATGACAATCCTTCCGGTACCGCTGAAACGATTCCCTTCCAGAGGGTGCTGGGACGGGTGGTTGCTGTTGAACGCGAAGGGAAGAAGCGGAAACCTGTCACCGGAGGGAAGCGCGGTTCTCTATGGGCAGGATTTGTTTCAAGGGAGGGATTTCCAAGAAAAATCTTCAGGTGGTTCTATTCCGTTCTGAAACATTCTGGAGTAATCAGGCTTTTGTGGAGACCAGAGATAGAGACTTATAGTCTGGCAACCGATGCAGAGTCTGTGATTCGTCTTGTCAGCAACGGGAAGAATGTGGGCAAGTGGTGTGCTGAGCGAAAAATACTTGTATTGAAGAAGCCCTATGATCTGATTGTACGGGTGCGGGATGGGAAACTTCAGCTGTAGGCGCTTGCCTGGATTGAATACATCTCTTGGTACTTGCCGTTTATCTCCATCAGTTCTTCATGGGTGCCCTGTTCAATTATTCTTCCTTTATCCATTACAGCTATTCTATCTGCCATTCTTACTGTTGAGAATCTGTGGGAGATTATCACAGAGGTTCTTCCCTGCACCAGCTCTCTGAATTTTGTGAACACAGCATGCTCGGCTTTGGCATCCAGCGCGCTGGTTGGTTCATCGAGAATAACAATGGGTGCATCCCGAATGAACGCTCTGGCAAGGGCAATCTTCTGCCATTCGCCAATGGAGAGTTCCATGCCTCCTTTGAATGATCTGCCAAGAACGGTTTTGTACCCGTCCGGTAAATTCTGAATCATTAAGTCAGCACCCGCTGCTTCAGCTGCCAGGTGGATCAGGGAATCATCCGGGGAATGCTTGATATCACCCAGCCTGATGTTCTCGGCAGCTGTGAGATGGTACTTAGCATAATCCTGGAAGATGATGCTGATGTTGCTGCGATGGTCCTCAACACTAAAATCTTTTATGGAAGTGCCATCAATACTTACGCTGCCTGAAACTGGGTCGTAAAGTCTGCAGAGAAGCTTCACAAAGGTTGTTTTACCTGAACCGTTCTCCCCAACCAGAGCAAGCATCTCACCGGGGTTGATCCTGAGCGAAATATCATCGAGAGCCTTTCTGCTGCTGGATGAGTAATTGAAGTCCACATTATCGAAAACGATTCCTTCATTTATGTTCGGTGGGAATGGGCGAGGATTGACAGGATCGATAACCGATGGCTTAATGTCAAGGAAATCGAAAAGATTGGAGAGGAACAAATTGCTTTCGTAAAGACCTGCCAGGCTTCCCAGAAGACCTTTGAGGTATCCAAGCCCTCTCTGAAAGGCCTGGAAGTACATTACCATTCCACCAATGGTTATAAGGCCTGCAAATGCCTGCTTTGCTATGAAGGCCAGCGAGCCGTAGATAAGCAGCGTTGCTAAGGCTTGAGTGGCAAAATCGGCTGTCGCCCTTCTCTTTGATATTCCCAGTATTTCCTTGCGGATGATAGCTCTTAGATTCAGGTACATTGATCTGAAGTGCTCTCCGAGGCCGAACAGCCGCAGCTCTTTCGCATGCCCAACAGAAGTTAACAACCAGTGCTTATACCACGCTTTCCGCTCGGTCTCTGTTCTTTTGCGCTGCCACTTCCAGTTGACTTTAGAAAACTTGAGTTTTACAAGAACTCCCGGAAGCGCTGCTGCAACAAGGACAACAGCTACAATCCAGTGGAAGGAGAGAAGCAGCCCGACCATGGCAAGCATTGAAATACTGCTCTGGATTGTCCTGATAAAACCGTTTACAATACTTGTGGGCCTGTACGGCGCCTCACCCTGCGCCCTGTGCATTGTATCGTAGAACTTCGAATCCTCGTAATATGCGAGATCAACTTCGATGGATTTCTTGTGAAGGATGTCCTGCATGTAATCGGTAACTACCCTGGCCTGGGTCTGTTCAACTATCCCGGCAATAGATTTTACAAAAGATGACAGCAGTGCCACACCGCCCATTATTCCTATGAGAAGGCCAATGTGACCGAAAGAAGTGGTGTTGCTGTCGTTTATAACTGACTCGATTGAATCGATGAGGAGTTTCATAAGATAGAGGGGGATCAGTGGGAGCAACCCCTGAATAATAGTCAGGATGAGATTTGCGATGGTCAGCCCCCGGCTGCTTTTCCAGACGAAAGAAACTGCTCTTCCGAGCATCAGTTTCTTACTGCCGGTTTCAGGTTTCATTGGACTAATCTATAACGCATATGCTGGAGGAACCAGCATAAGGGTGGTGATATTCCAATCCCTGATGTATCAATTGAGCGATATGAAAAACATAGAGCACCGCGATGCGATAACAGTAGCTGCCTGTCAGTGGCTCCTGTCCGGAGGCCTGACCGGAGCTTACTCCGGGCCCGATCCCGGCCCAGCTCATGATCTATCGCCTCTTCTCGCGAAGGAGATGGGTCGAAAGGATATCAGTCTGTCTGCAGCAGGGGCATGGTTCCGCCAGGAGCAGATAGTTCGACCGGTTCTGGAACGGCTTTCTGAAGCAGGCATAGAAGTATGGGCGATTAAGGGTTTTGACCTTGCCAGAAGTGTGTATCCATTTCCGGGTGGAAGACCCATGTGCGATGCTGATGTGTTCTTGGATGACGATAACCGGCAGAAGATTCTGAGTATTTTTACTCAATCCGGCTGGTCAAGAGGATCTCCCGGAGACGGTATTTTCAATTCAGGCATTGTATCCGAGATGAAGATGTATAAGCATGATGTTATGGTTGAGCTGCATACTCACATTTTCTATTTTCCCGCTACATTTCCCGGAAGGCTCCCGATAGATCTGTTCGATAAAGGAAGGCTGCTGGAACCTGGGCTGATGGGATTCGCCTGGCATAATGCGCTTTTGATGGTCCTTCTTCATATGCTGACTAATGTAAGGATAAGACCTGTGTGGTGGGTGGATATCTGTATGCTCTGCATGAAGATTTCCAAAGCAGGCACATGGGCTGAATTCGCACGGAATGCCTTTGAAACGAAGCTGGGTAACTCTATTGCAACGCTGCTGGGAACTGCTTCCGTTGAACTGGAGGCTCCTGTTCCCGGATCAGTGCTGGAAGTGCTCAGGGTAACTGACAGTGGGAGAGAGGATATAATCGAAAAACTGAAATCAGGGCGTAAGGTACCTACTCTGCTCAATCTGAGATACCTGACTGGCTGGAAAAGAATCTCCTGGCTCTATGCTCTTTTCTGGCTTGTTCTTACAGGTCAGCATCCGTTGAGGCGAAAATAACCACTGAGCAGCATATTTTATCGATGATGATTCTATACATCATGTGTTATGATAATCGGATAGAAATCAGCAGGATTGATCTCATGGGAGGAGCGCCTTGAACTTTGCTGAAAGAGATATGAAAGGGGGACCGGGCAGGATACTGATGCCCGGTTACATCGATACCACCGACCCTGAACGCCTTGGCAGGTTAACTGGCGGTATTTTCTACGACTTTATGATAGGAGAGCGTTTCAGGACTTCCGGCTGGGAGGTGGAGTATTTCGATCTGGAAACTCTTCCCCGATACGCTAAAATGCTCAAACTTCCCTCTGCCGGCATCATCTCCCACAGGTGCGGGAATGCCTTCAATCTCCTTGTTACTACCCTTGGCTGCAGTACACTTACACTCGGGCTGCAGAGGATGGCAAACCGCCATGGACGATTCACGGTGCTGATATGTCATCATTTCAGGGGCCACCTTGAGCGGACACCATTAAGACGGTTCCTCTACAGATGGACGGAGAAGAGGATCGTCCGGGAGGCGGATTTCATAATAGCTATAAGTGGTTCTACAGTCCGGAAGCTGGAGGAGCTGGGCAGGAGCGGTCAGGATGTTCTGCTCGCCAGACCCGGTCTCAATGTCCGGCTTGCTGATGAACCGAAATTCAGGGAGGATCCACATAGGTTACTTCTTGTAGGGAACATCGAGGAGCGCAAGGGTATCCTGGAGGCAGTGAAAGCCCTGGCTTACTCAAACTTAGAAAACGTTGAGCTTTGCATTGTAGGAGAACGAAATTTCGACCAGGGATACCTGAGGAAGGTTGAAGAATGTATAGGTGAACTTGGCCTGGAGGAGAGAGTGCATATCACGGGAAGATTGAGTGATGCGGATCTGGCCACGGAGTATAACCGGGCCGATGTCTTTCTCTTGCCCTCCTACTGGGAGGGGTATGG
>JAGLOY010000060.1 GCA_023138735.1 Candidatus Aegiribacteria sp.
AGGAACAGGGAAGTAGCCAGGAGAATCCTGAGAGCAAGACTGTATGAACTCGAAGAGGAAAAGAGACGGGAAGAGAAGGCCAAACTGGAGAAAACAAAGAAGGATGTATCGTGGGGTCACCAGATAAGATCGTATGTCATGCATCCATACAGAATGGTAAAGGATCACCGAACAGGAATGGAAACATCCAGTATCGATGATTTCCTTTCGGGTGAAATCCAGGAATTTATCGAGGATTATCTGAGAAAGAGCAGTCAGCAATGAGTGATGAAAAGAATTCTGTAAGAGAAGAAAAGCTTCTTCATCTTAAGAATGATCTTGGCATAGATCCTTATCCTGCAAGATGTCTGATATCAAGGCCTATCAGTGAGATAAGGGATAGCGGGGAAACGGAAGAGATTGTTGTCGCATCCGGAAGGCTTACCGGAAAACGGGAGCATGGAAAAACGATTTTCGCTGACATGCGGGGTGGATCCGCATCGATCCAGCTCTACTTTGGAAAAAAGGTACTTAGCGAAAAGGACTGGTCTGTGCTTGAACTTCTCGATCTCGGGGATATCGTTCAGGTTAAAGGATCCGTCTTTATCACCAGGATGGGAGAGCTGACCATCAGATGTGAGGAGCTCGAACTACTCTGTAAAAGCCTCAGGCAGCTCCCTGTTGTTAAAGTGGATGCTCTGGGTGTGGCGCATGATGAAGTTACAGACAGGGACTTGCTCTACCGCCACAGGTGTGTGGATCTTCAGGTGAATCCAGATTCACTTAAAAGATTCGTAAAGCGGAGCAGAATCATATCAGCATTAAGGTCGTACCTTGATTCCAACGGATTTCTGGAAGTTGAAACACCTGTACTCCAGCCCTTGTACGGAGGTGCAGCGGCAGAACCATTTGAAACCATGTACGGAAGCATGAACCAGCAATTCTATCTCAGAATAGCCACAGAGCTGTACCTTAAACGGATTATAGCCGGTGGGATAGACAGAGTGTACGAACTGGGAAAGGATTTCAGGAACGAGGGTGTGGACAGGACACACAGTCCTGAGTTCACTCAGCTTGAACTGTACGAAGCTTATGCGGATTACAATTCAATGATGAATAGATTTGAAGAGATGATTTGCCTTGCGGCCGATGCTGCGGGGCATAGCGGTACTGTTGTGTACCAGGGAACGGAGTTTGACCTGACTCCTCCATTTCGGAGGATAGGTTTCATGGATTCGCTAAAGGATGCAAGCGGCGAGGATCTATTTTCGTGGGAGCAGAAGGATCTAATTAAGCTTTTGGATGAGAAGGGCATAATCACCCATGCTGAAGACCGCATATCAATGCTCGATAAACTTTTCGATCATTATGTCGCCCACAGGATTCTTCAGCCGACTTTCGTGATCGACTATCCTGAAGAACTTTCTCCACTTGCGAAGCACAAGGAGGACAGTCCTCATGTGACAGAAAGATTCGAAGTATTCTTCGGGGGTCTTGAACTTGCCAACGCTTTCAGCGAACAGAACAACCCCCTGCTTCAGAGGAAGATTCTGACAGAACAGGCCGAAACAAGTGTGCACAGGAAGGGTGAGCTTGATGAGGAATTCCTTTACGCCCTGGAAATCGGTTTACCTCCAACAGGTGGCATGGGTATAGGTATTGATCGCCTTGTGATGGTACTGACGGATACTGGAAAAATAAGGGATACTATTCTTTTTCCTCATCTAAGACGGAACGAATAGTGAAGCTCTCGCTGATTATCCGTATTGCATGGCGACAGATATTCAGCAGATCCAATTCAGGTTTCGTACGAACGGTTTCTTCATTATCCATTGCAGGAATCGCCATTGGAGTTGCAGCGCTCATAATTCTGAACTCTTTTATGGATGGATTCTCGGAATCCATACTGAAGCAGCTGTCCTCCATTCATTCCCCGATGGAGATAAGGATACCCGGTGGATATCCGCTTGATTCGGACGATATTCGCTTTGCTGCAAACCTGGCTGCGATGTCGGAGAGTATCACATCCATATCACCTGTGCTTGAGAAAACGGTGGTTGCCGCCGGAAACAGCGGAGATGTTGTCGGAGTCCGCGTTAGAGGAGTGGACTGGGATGTTGAACCCGCCCTGGTATCCGGTGAGAGATTGAATGATCTTGATATTTCCGGTGAGGGCGCTGTCCTGGGCACAGCTCTCTCCGAACGACTCGGTGTCACGCTGGGAGATACTCTCAGACTTGCTTCTACCGATGCTACACAGTTTTCAGCCATGGGCAGGCTGCTTGTGGATACTATTGTTTCTGTTTCGGTAAGTGCCGTAATGGATTTTGGAATTGATGAGTACAATTCAGCGATAGTTCTTACAGATCTTAAAACCGCTTCTCTTCTCTTCAGACATCCGATCTCGGCAACATCACTTAGTGTCGGTCTGGTAGAGGGAGCGGATCCGGTAAGGGAAGCTGAAAGCATCTCCACCATACTGAGAGAATCGTATATTGCAGGAGAAAGCGAATACATGGTCTGCAGTGCTTTTATTTCGACTCATCAAAATCTTTTTGCGGCCCTTGGACTGGAGAAGATTGGAATGACAATCGTATTGGCACTGATAAGTGTTGTAGCTATGCTGAATCTGCTCAGTGCTCTTAACATGATAGCTATTGAGCACAGGAGGGATACTGGAGTCCTGAGATCAATGGGAGCGTCTCCGGGCACGATAGTATCCACAGGATTAATGCAGGGCGGCATCATAGGTCTGAGCGGTGCTCTGGCAGGAAGTATCTTCGCTGTGCTTGTTACTATCCTGATAAACAGTTTTTTTCCGATAAGGCTTGAAAGCAGTGTTTACTGGATTGATGTGCTTCCAGGGAAAGTACAACCGCTGCTTATCCTCGGTATCGGTTTCGCAACCATCGCGGCGTGTTTTATTGCCTCTCTTTTCCCTTCTCTGCATGCGATTAAAGTGTCACCTTCAGAGGCGGTAAGGTATGAGTGAAAATACAAATCCTGTTCTGTCCGCTGTTGATATATGGAAATCATATGGAAAAAGTGCCACTTATCTATCCATAATCAAGGGGGCATGTATAGAAATATCAGCTGGAGAAATCGTATCCATTGTTGGACCGAGCGGTTCTGGCAAAAGTACTTTTCTTCATGTCTGCGGAGTGCTTGACCCACCTGACAGGGGCAAAGTATCCGTTGGTAGAATGGATGTATGGTCAGTCAGTGAATCCAGAAGGGCACGCATCAGGAACACTGAACTCGGGTTCATATTTCAGTTTCATCATCTGCTGGATGAGTTCACTCTGCAGGAGAACGTGGCGATGCCGTCGATGCTGGCTGGAAACTCCAGGAAGGACGCCCTTGATTCTGCAGCGGAACTCCTGGGGGAAGTCGGTCTGTCCGATAGAGGTCAGCACTTTCCTTCGGAAACTTCCGGAGGGGAGAGGCAGAGGGCTGCTGTAGCCAGAGCATTAATACTATCACCTTCTGTAGTGCTGGCAGACGAACCGACCGGAAACCTGGATGCAGTCAACAGCAGGATTGTAGAAGATCTAATGTTCGAGATGGCCGCCAGAAGAAACCAGGCTTTTATTATTGCAACTCACAGTATTGATCTTGCTCGAAGAGCTCATAGATGCCTTATACTGGACGATGGTGTCCTCCGTTACTGATATGTTGATTATTGCAGAGTTTTATATGCAGGATTATCTTTGGGGAACAAAGGATCACTATTCTGGATAGAATCATCCCGAAGCGGGGATTGTTTTGCTGAAGGAGAATAAGTGCCGGAAAAACTGACAGAAAAAGCACGAGCTGCCCTTGAGATTGCTCTGAATGAAGCTGAAAGATCGGGGCAGTCCAAAGTAGCCTCCGAACACATTCTTTTCGGTCTGATATCCGTAAAGGGTTCCGCAGCCCTGATCATTCTTCACGAGCTTGGTGTGAGGATCGGTGTGCTGAGAACAAGACTTGAAAATCTAATGCGCAGACCGGTGGCAAACGAGATAAACCTCAGAGAGATCGGCTGGACCACCAAAGCTCGTCTGGTGAGGCGTGAAGCCGGCAGGAGAGCTGCAAGCAGAGGGGCAGCTGAAACAGGTACTCATCACCTTCTTCTTGGTCTTCTTTCCGTTGGAAACTGTCAGGCGTCGAGTATTTTAAGGGAAAAAGGTGTATTTCTGAAGACCGCTGAAGAAGCTGCCGCAGAGCTTCCACCTCACATAGAATCAGATGGTGGTGAGCATCAGAAGAATGTTCAGGAAATACCGGGAATAGAATATTTCTGCAGAGATCTGACCAAAATGGCCAGGGAGGGAAAGCTTGATCCTGTTATCGGCAGGGAAAAGCAGATCAACAGAGTGATCCAGGTACTCTGCAGAAGAAAAAAATCCAACCCTATTCTTATTGGTGAACCGGGGGTCGGGAAGACCGCGATAGTTGAAGGTCTGGCGGGTCTTATTGCGCAGGGCAAAACACCCAGTATCCTGGCTGGGAAACGGATACTTGCTCTTGATATGGCTGCTGTTGTCGCAGGAACGAAATACAGAGGGCAGTTCGAACAGAGATTGAAGAAGCTTCTCCAGGAGATTATTGAATCAGGTGATATCATCCTGTTTATCGATGAAGCGCACGTACTGGTTGGTGCCGGTGCAGCCGAGGGTGCCATGGATGCTGCCAACCTTCTTAAACCGGCCCTTGCAAGAGGCGAATTGAGGTGTATCGGAGCCACAACACTCGATGAATACAGGAAACGCATTGAAAAGGATGGAGCACTGGAGAGAAGATTCCAGCCAGTCCCCGTTGATCCACCTGGTGTAAGTGAGACAATAGAGATTCTGGAAGGTCTCCGGCACAGATATGAAGAACACCATGGAACCATATATACCGATGAAGCTGTTCAAGCCGCAGCGAAACTGGCAGCAAGATATATCAGCGGCAGGTTCCTTCCTGATAAAGCCATCGATGTCCTGGATGAAGCAGGGGCGAAGAATAGAGTGTCGCATTCCATTCTGCCTGACAATATTAAAGAAATGATGAATGATCTGGCGGAACTAAGAGCCAGAAGGAAGTCAGCATCACAGAACGAAGATTTCGAGAGCACTCTTGGATTAAGGGAAGAAATAGAGAATCGCGAGAAAGAACTCGCCGATGTCCGCGCCAGCTGGCTGGCCGGTCTTCATATCTCTCCCGTTTCAGAACAGCAGGTAGCCGAAGTTGTCGCAGACATGACAGGCATTCCGGTAAGCAGGGTGGGGAAGAGTGAAACTGCCGGGCTTCTGGACCTTGAAGACAGGCTTGAGTCAAGGATAGTAGGACAGAGGGAAGCGATAGACAGCATCACCAGCGCGATAAGACGGAGCCGCGTTGGACTGCGGGATGTGGACAAACCCGCTGGAACATTCCTGTTCCTCGGCCCTTCGGGAGTTGGAAAGACGGAGACCGCAAGGATACTTGCTGAACTGGTATTCGGGGATCCTTCGGCTCTGATAAGGATCGATATGTCCGAATTCCAGCAGAGTTTCTCAGGATCAAGACTGATTGGCGCACCTCCGGGGTACATAGGATACGATGAAGGTGGACAGTTGACGGAAAAAGTACGAAGAAGGCCATATTCCATTGTGCTTCTTGATGAAATTGAAAAAGCTCACGCCGATCTTTACAACATGCTGCTGCAGGTACTGGACTACGGCAGAATGACCGATAACTACGGCAGGGAGATAGATTTTACAAATACGATTCTGATAATGACAAGCAACATCGCGTCAAGAAGCCTTCTAAACGGTGGAAAACTCGGGTTTTCAACAGATGAACCGGAAGGTGAAACGGAACGTATTGACGAACTGGTTATGGATGCCGTGAAAAGCCATTTCAACCCGGAGTTTCTCAACAGACTTGATGAGATTGTGATATTCAACCCCCTCGAGTTTTGCGACATGGAGAAAATAGTTTCCCTTCAGATGGAGGATGTAGAACAGCGACTGTCTGAACTCGGTATTACACTTACCCTGACACCTGAAGCTATAACACTCATAACAGAAGCCGGTTACGACCCTGATGCCGGAGCTCGGCATATAAGAAGAACAATAAGAAGGCTGCTCGAGGATCCGCTTACCGATGCGATACTGAGAAGTGAATTCTCATCCGGTGACTCCATTCTTGCAGTCAGGGACAGCAACCGTATCGTTTTCAAAGTCATCAGTGAAAATAATGAAGAAGTAATCAGATCGAACACAATACACGGAAGAGTTGAGAATTGAGATTAAGTACAGCAATACTGGCATTAATGATCACCGCGTCGCTGGCGCTGGAGATCGGTTCTGTGGAAGTGACAGGCAACTCCTTTGTAAGCACTGATCTCATCACAAGGGTTTTCGGGCTTGAGACAGGGGATACTTATAATCCCGCTGCAGTCAGCAGGGGGACAAGAGATCTTTTCGGGCTCGGTTATTTCAGTAACATCGAAATACAGGCCGACACTGTCGAAGGAGTGGCCGACCTTCTGATACTCGTTCATGAAAATAGACTGCTCAGCAGAATTGAATTCAGTAATCCTGGATGTCTTGATGAGGATGATGTACTGGATTCCCTTTCACTTTTTCCAGGTCAGACAATTTCACCGGGACAGGTTGAGGAAGCCCGCGCGGTGGTACTGCATTATTATGCTGAGGATCATAGGCACGAGGCTGTTGCCACTCCCGTATGGCTTGATCCGGACAGCGATAACAGGAGTGTACTTCTGTTTGAATGCGAAGAGGGTCCGAATATCCGCGTCGGAGAGATTGATTTTACCGGCAATATCGCATTTAACGATGGTAAACTGCGAGGCCAGATGGATACTCATCAGGATTCCTTCTGGCGATCCGGAAGGTACAGGAAAAGTGAATTCGAAGCCGGCCTCGATTCGGTGATCACGTTCTACCAGGATCATGGGTATCCCGAAGCCAGAATTGTTGATGTCCAACAGTCAATGCTCGAAGATGGTCGGCATCTGAGATTCGATATCGCGCTGGATGAGGGTGAATACTACACTTTTGGTAATATTTCATTCTCCGGCAATGAGGCCTTTCCGGACTCAATCCTCCTGAAAGCCATGGATATGAAACCTGGAGACGAATACAGCAGGAAAAAGATGAACTCATCCCTGTTGACAATGTACGAATTGTTTCAGGAACTGGGATATTTCTATGCGGGTATCGACCCGATTGTAACAGACAGCGAAACGGATAACACTCTGGATATCGCATACATTGTGAATGAGGGTGAAAGAGCCCATGTCCGCAAGATAGAGATCACCGGGAATAACAGAACACTCGAGAATATTATCAGAAGGCAGTTAACCGTATATCCCGGTGATATGTTCCAGCGATCAGCTCTCATGAGGAGTTACAGGAATATCTACTACCTGAATTATTTCACTAACGTTGGTGTGGATTTCCGCTATATTGAAGATTCCCCGGATGTTGACATTATATTCGATCTGGAAGAGAAAACGACCGGCAAAGCCGGAATCGGAGCCGCATACGGCGGAGGAACAGGCTTCAGCGGGTTCCTTGAACTGGGAGAAACCAACCTTTTCGGTCGAGGGCAGAGTCTGACCTTCAATTACCAGTTCTCAAAAACCCAGCATGATATTCAGATAAGCTTCAGGGAGCCATGGTTCAGGGATACTCCTTTATCCCTTGGTGGAGAGCTATTTCATACTACTTACAATGAATCGGAATACGACCGCCGCAGAACAGGGGGAGCTATAACGGTGGGCCGTCCGCTTCCCTGGGTGGACTACGCCTCAGCCTCCATAAAGTACAGCCTTGAAAAGGT
>JAGLOY010000061.1 GCA_023138735.1 Candidatus Aegiribacteria sp.
AGACAGATGTTCGCATCCAGAGGTTCCCTTAACAGTCTTACTGGAGAATTTGCGGGTGGTGCTCTTGGCGGAAATATTGGATACCAGAAGTATCTTATTGATTCAAGTTGGTATGTGCCATCCTTCTGGAGATTTATATTCTTCCTGAGAGCAAGGATCGGGATGGTGGCATCTCTGGATGGTAGAGAACCTCCTGCATACGAGTATTTTGAACTGGGCGGAACCGGTTTCTATGGTGTAAGAGGGTATCCGTCACACAGCATCACTGCTCGAGAAGGTTATGAAACGGTGGGCGGGGGCTCAATGCTTATCCTCAGCGCCGAATACAGATGCCGGATTATTGATCAACTCCAACTTGCTGTATTTGCTGATGCTGGAAACACATGGGCATCATGGTCTTCCAGCGATTTTACCGATCTGAACCGAGGCGCTGGAATCGGAATCCGAATCGAAGTACCTATGCTTGGTGTAATCGGGTTCGATTACGCTTACGGTTTCGATGGTCCTGAACGTGGCTGGGAACCGCATTTCCAATTTGGTACAATGTTCTGATAAGAAGGAATCGCACTCTGAGATTACTGGATTATCGGTATATTCAGACTGACCGTTTTGTATTTGGAGGATTACATTTATGAAGATTACACTGCTTGTAGCGGTTTCCGTTGCTTCTATTCTTGTGGCACAGACAATTGCGGTCATAGATTCAGACAGAATATTCGATAATCTGGGTGAGGTGACGGATGCAACCGAACTGCTGGAAAGAGAGATCCAGGACTGGGAAGCTCATGCAGATTCACTGCAGGAAGAAATCGATGCTATTCAGGCTGACCTTGAGTATACAATGGTAATGAGCCCGGAGCGAAGGAGAGAGAGAGAGGCGCTGATCGAAGAGAAGTCCGTGGAGCTCCAGACTTTCCTTTCGAACACATTCGGGCCGGGAGGACTGGTTGAATCAAGAAACAGTCAACTTGTATCACCAATAGTGGCCAGTATCAATGAAGCAGTTCAGGAATTGAGCATTGAAGAAGGATACGATATAGTATTGGACACATCAGGGGGACTGGTTGTATATGTATCCAATTCTCTGGATATAACAGACATGGTTCTGGAGAAACTATCTACCAGAGGCAGTGACTGATATGAAGTTATCCATCCTGGCCGGAAAGTTGAACGGAGAACTAGTCGGACCGGATGGAGATACTGAAGTAACTGGTGTATCAACACTTCAGAATGCACAAACTGATCAGATCTGCTATTTTGGAAATAGACTTTACAAGAAATACCTGAAATCCACAAACGCTCTTGCTGTAATAGCGAGGGAAAGGCTTGAATCCTCAGCCGCAAACCTGATTCTGGTGAAGGATCCTTATCGAGCTTTCCGAGAAGCACTGATTCTATTCAGACGCGAATCACAGTCAGGCTTCACAGGAATCCATCCGACTTCAGTCATACATCCCGATGCAGTATTGAATGCCAATGTGACGATAGGTCCGAATGCTGTTGTGGATTCATGCGCAAGGATAGGCTCCGGTACACTCATAGGTGCAGGTTCGGTCATAGGCCCGGGAGTTACTATCGGGTGCGAATGTATTATTAATCCCGTCGTTTCAATATATCATGATTGTGTCATCGGCAACAGAGTGATAATTCATTCGGGCGCAGTGATCGGATCAGACGGTTTCGGCTTCATACCCGACCCTGAAGGTCATCTTAAGATACCCCAGAACGGGAATGTGGTTATAGAGGACGATGTTGAAATAGGTGCTGGATGCGCGATAGACAGGGCCGTAGTTGGCAGTACGTTAATAGGCAGGTTTTCCAAGCTAGACAATCTTATTCAAATCGCTCATAATGTAACGGTTGGCCAGGGATGCTTAATTGCGGCTCAAACTGGAGTATCAGGGAGTACTGCGATCGGGTCGGGGGTTATTTTCGGCGGTCAGGTTGGTACGGCCGGGCATATCACTATTGGAGATAATGCTGTTATTGCTGCTCAGTCCGGAGTAACGAAAAATGTAGCTGCCGGAAAAACTGTATCCGGTTATCCGGCTCGTTCTCACGAGCGTGCTCTCCGGCTGAACGCTGCCGTCTCTGATCTGCCGGAATTCAGAAAAAAAGTTCTTGAATTCATGAGGGAATCAAGTAGTAAAGAAGAGGAATAATACATATGAACCATTACCAGACTACCCTTCAACAGTCGGTAGTATACAGTGGAGTAGGTCTTCATCTCGGCAAGGAAACTTCCATTCATTTCCAACCTGCTCCCGCGAATACGGGAATTGTATTCGTTAGAACGGATGTAAAAAGCAGACCCAGGATAGAAGCACGCCTTGCAAATGTCAGGCAGGTTGAGGAGCAGTCAAGAAGAACGACTCTCGGATATGATTACTACGAAGTTCATACTGTCGAGCACGTTCTTTCTGCACTCTACGGTCTGGGGATTGATAACTGTATCATTGAGCTTGATTCAGACGAACCTCCCGAACCGGAAGACGGTTCCATCAGAAGCTATATAGAAGTGCTTGAGAAAGGTGGAATCAAGGAAATCGAAGGCGAATTAGCCAGGATAATCAAGATTGACAAGCCTGTAAGCATTGAAGTATTTGGAGCCAGTCTTACAGTTGTACCGTACGATGGCCTGAAAATAAGCTTTACGATCAATTACGATAATCCTGTTCTTGGAACTCAGTATCTATCCCTTGTACTGACACCTGATTCATTCAAAAATGAAATAGCTCCAGCGAGAACATTCTGTCTTTACAAAGATGTCAAGCACCTTCAGGAGAAGAACCTGATAAAGGGAGGTACACTTCAGAATGCGGTCGTGGTAGGAGACGATGGAATCCTGAATGATGAACCGCTCCGATTCCCGGACGAATTTGTTCGTCACAAGATTCTTGACCTTGTAGGAGATCTTTCACTGCTGGGGGCAAGGCTTAAAGGACACATCATATCAGCAAAATCCGGTCATGCATCCAATGTTAAATTTGTTAAAAAGATCGCTGACGTCTATAAAATTACCAGGGATTCAATCCCGCTTACGGACAAAAATTGGGATATAAACGATATCATGGATCTGCTGCCTCACAGATATCCTTTTCTTCTTGTGGACAGGATGCTCGAAGTTGAACCGGATAAGAGAGTAGTAGGATTGAAGAATGTTACCATCAATGAACCGTATTTTCAGGGTCATTTTCCTGGAAGCCCCATCATGCCCGGAGTGCTGATAGTAGAGGCAATGGGTCAGGTCGGTGGACTGATGCTGTTCAATTCGCTTGAAAAACCCTCAAACTGGATTGTGATGTTCACCGGTCTGGACAAAGTCAGATTCAGAACCCCTGTCAGACCCGGTGATCAGATTATTTTTGAACTCGAGATGATTCATAAAAGAGGCCCTATGTGCAGGATGAAAGGTGTAGCTAAGGTCGATGGTAAGATAGCTGTCGAAGCAGTAATAATGGCTATGCTTGTAGAGAAAGAATGATTCACCCGACTGCTGTCGTGGACTCGGTTCTGCCCGATGACGTGCAAATAGGAGCGTACGCTGTTATCGGTCCGGATGTTCAAGCTGGCACCGGTGTACGAATCGGTCCGCATGCCTACGTAACTGGACCAGTATTTATCGGTGATTCCGTCTCCATTGGGCCATCAGCAGTCATCGGTACCGATCCTCAGGACCTGAAATACGACGGTGAACGGACGGAGTTGCACATAGGTTCAGGCACCGTCATTCGCGAATTCGCCAATATAAACAGAGGAACAGTCGAATCAGGCAAAACGGTGATAGGTTCAGACTGTCTTATCATGGCTTACGTTCACGTTGCACATGACTGCATAATAGGTGACAGGGTCATCCTCGCGAATGCTGTGAACATGGCGGGACATGTGGAGATTGGCAGCGATGTGATCATCGGTGGTGTTGTTCCGATCCACCAGTTTGTACGAATTGGTGATTATGCAATGATAGGGGGGGGATTTCGGGTCAGCAAGGATGTTCCTCCTTTCGTTCTGGCGGGTGGCCTTCCTCTTGGAGTTCGAGCTTTGAACCTTGTCGGACTTCGAAGGAAGGATTTTTCACGGGAAAGACTGGACAGTCTTGACAGGGCTTTCAGACATCTATTCAGGGAAGATGGTACACTCACTTCAAAAGCACTCGGTCTGATCGAGGACCCGAATACCTCCGATGACGTTAAACAGCTGGCCAACTTCATATTATCCAGTTCCAGAGGAGTTATCAGCTGACGATGCGATGTGTTCTGCTATTATCGATCCTGTATTTCTTCACTGCGGACGCTTTCAATGGTACTGATTACGCGTTTCAGGATAGCCTGGATAATGACAGTTCAGAAGTAATTACTTTTAAAGAAGTACCCGTTGTTATCAGGAGAAATCCTGGGGCCGCCCTGCTGCGTTCTGCAGTTCTTCCCGGGTGGGGTCAATTCTACAACGATGAACCCCTGAAGGGGATATTTTTCGGTACGCTTGAGCTTGGATTGCTTTCATGGCTGATAGCTGAGCATTTTGCCGCTGAGGAAGCCAGGATCAACAACGATTACCCGATCTACCAGATCCACAGACAGAGAAGGCTTGATCTTATATGGTATACCTCCGCAGCCTGGCTCTTCGGTATGCTTGATGCATACGTTGATGCATACCTCTTTTCTTTCAGTACAGAGAATGATGTATTCGAGAGGGAAACAGGTATAGCCGCCGCTGTCTTCATTAATTTCTGAAAGGGAATAAGAGATGCTTCTGGGTGTATTACTTTCGATGGCAGGAGAAGACGAGAATCCTGACATACAACTGCTCAGAAAAGCTAAGAATGGAGACAGGGATGCTTTTGGGGAACTATTCAGGAAATACGAGAAACGGGTATTCAGAGTGGCAAGGCGGATGTGCGGAAGCGATGATGAAGCCTGGGATATCACTCAGGATGCATTCATCAGAGCTATGCAGGCCATGGATAGATACGACACACAGTATCGCTTCTTCACCTGGATATACAGGATCACAACAAATCTTGCTATCAACTATGCAAAGAAGAAGATGAGAAGGCACGAAGTGCATTTTGAAGAAGCTTACAGCGCGGAAGGACAGCAGGTGATCGAAGATAACGTGGCTGATAGAGCTGCAGGTGAACAGCTGCTTGGTGCAGTAAGCAAAGCTGTCAATAAGCTTACTCCCGCGTTGAAAGCTGTTTTTGTGCTGAGGATCGATCAGCAGCTCAGTTACTCTGAAATCGCAGAGAGCCTTGATATCGCGCTGGGAACTGTGATGTCCCGGCTCAACCGCGCAAGGACTAAAATAAGGGAAGAACTTGGATCTATGCTTGGAGAATGGGAATGAACTGCCCTGATTTTAATACTCTGATGATGTTCCTCGACGGTGAGCTGGGGGAAGAGAGGATGAAGGAGGTTTCCGAGCATGTTGGACAATGCAGCAGGTGTAGAAACCTCATAGATTCCCAGAGAAATCTGGAAACATCATGGAGAGATAGTTTTGTAACTCCAGAAGACGACAAATTCCGCAGCATGGAGTGGATTATTTATAGAAAAATGAACCGTCGTTCGCGCTGGAAGTTCTTCGTTCCCGCTGCTGCCGGAATTGTCGCTGTACTGCTTGGCGTCAAACTTATAATGGATAATCAGCCATTCAAGGGCAGAGTCACCGAGCTTTTAAGAGACGGCCGGACTGATTATGTGTCTTATACCCTGCGATTCGATGAAGAACGGGGTGAATTGCCCGTTTCGGGTATTGACGAATTTGGTTCTGAGGAAACTCCTGTAGATGCATCTTTTAACGTGCCCACTGAGGAATCAGTCCAGGCGGAAGATATCTCAGCCCCAACCACCGGTGAAGCGGTCGGCTACAGTACTGCTAACGCAGAACCTGTAGACAGGCAGTTCGCTGTACTGGCAGATACTGTGGAGGAATATCTCAGAGGTTCAGGCAGCGCTGCCGCGGAAACTTATCCTCATACCGTTGCAGGCGGAGAATTATCCGCAGGCGGTTCCGGGGGAATCGGAGCAGCGGCTTCCTCCGGATATATAAACGAGGAGGAATGCGAGGAGGCTGAAATCCCTGAGGAGATCATGTTCTCCGGAGCATTTGAATGCAGCGGTCCTGAAGGGCAGACGGATGATATCGGTGACATTACTCTTTCCCTTGATTCCGATACTGCAGAACTTGCGGTTATCGAAACTGTTCCTTCAAGTACAGGAATCTTTAATGATACGGAAAATAACATGGCAGTTAGCCAATCCTGTGATTATTACTCCCGCTTGCATGAAACGTCAGACCATGACATGAACACCACCAGGGCAGATATCTACGTTGAACTTGTTTTCGATGAAGGAGGACAACCTGACAGCAGTACCGCATTGCTTCTTGATACACTCTTTGCCGGCTGGAGTGATTATATTCCAATTGAATACCGGGATACCGTAATTATAGTTCCCATGTCGGGTGTTTCGGAACTGTTCTTGGAAGGTTGTATTGTTCCCGCGGAAACCATCGAGTAGGGAGAATCAGGATGCGATTTGTAAGATCTGCCATAGTGCTGCTCTTTATTACAGGAACCCTTTCGGCTGCGCTTCCCCATCTTGCAGTTGTTTCAATCGATTTTGATGAATTTGCCCCCAACACACTCTTAATCGAAGAAGTCATCAAGGAATTAGAGGAAAGCGGCCGATTCCAGATGGTAGACCTGGGAGACGATTCCTTCCTGGACACATCTCCCGATTCTCTGCTGAGTTCGCTTCGAACCCTGGCTGGAGAGAGGGATATCGATGTGTTCCTTGCCCTTTCAATACTCGATCCGGAGGAAAACGATAGAACGGTATTCCGGAACGATTCTCTGATAACCTACAGAACCGTTTCAGTTGATGTTCTGGGAAGATTCTATTCGGGAGCAGGGATTCTCATCGGAACAATAAAAAATACAGTTGAAAGAGAGGAAATCCTTCCTTACATTCCCGAACAATACAGACTCGCAATCATGTCAGCCCGGGAGCTAGCCTCGAGGGCGATACTGGAACTTTTCCCGATAGAGATAAGCTTTGTCGCTTCCCTGGATGAAGTATTTACAGTTCCCGTTGGATCTGATCAGGGTGTCTCAAAGGGTACGGTAATGGCGTTGGTCGCTTCCTCTACAGGAATACCGGATAATATTTATGAATATCAGAACCTCAGAAGCGGGGGGATCCTTCAGATAATGGATTCCCAGAGCACTCAGTCTACCGCAAGGCTCCTTTCGGGCCGGCTGATAGAAGGGGGGACCGTTATAGCAATAGAGCAGTCCGCTCCCGCTATCCTGTATCTTGAGTACGGCGGAATCATGATGTCTTCTGAACCGGGAGCAGGTCTTGAGGATGACGCATCGGAGTGGAGCAATAATATCAGGTTAGGAATCGAGACTGCGAAATGGGGATTCTGTTTCGGAGGCGGAGTGACCGCAGGGGGGCTTGACCACGCGTCCTTAATCGGCATTGATCTTCAGTTTGGTACCAGGATTCCTCTCAGCAGCCCTTCTCTTGGATTGAGACTTTCAGGAGGAGGAGAAGTAGCTTTTCATATGCAGGATGTAAGGTCAATCTATTTATCATCAAATGCGACGGCTATTTCGGTAGCTGCTGTGGGAGACGCTACAATAGAATACCTCTTTTCGGGACACCTGGGATTCCAGGTGGGAGTCTCAGGTGTGCTTAGTACTGCCTGCGACAGCTGGACAGTGCAGCAATACAACGGAACTGTCAGGGATGCACAGCCGGATGAAATCTACTACACTGAATTGAGGCAGGAACCGGTAGGTGTACATGCGGGATTGATGTATTTTATTTTTTAGTATGATTGTTCTTCCATGGCCTCTGAGCCATTCCGCGTTCCCAGATTATCTCCAGTGCCGACCATGTTGCTATTGCGAACACGACCCCTCCTATAATGCCGGAGAATAATGTTCCGTGTACTATCCCAAGTGCCAGTGCTCCACCCGCAATTGCGGCTGTCAGCAGTATCAGGATTGTTGCAGCGAGGGATGATGGTCCCCACTTGGAAATCACACGTACTCTGGCCAGCTGAATTCCCCAGACTCCCAGTGGATAACCGGTTGCGCCGAAAACAGCAGCGGGAATATCCCTCAGGAAGAGCATTGCGGCAGCCCACAGCAGGGTCAGCGGCAGAAAAAACAGAACCGCATTTCTGCTCAAGGGGGATATCCAGTGCATCTGTTCGGGTATATCGCACAATGCTGTCCATATGAACAGACCTGCCGTAAAACCTAGAACAAGAGAGGCCTCACCGTTACTGATGAAACAGCTGAAAACCGCACCCGCCAGACCGAGAACAAGAAGCACCAGTACGAAAACCTTGGGACCTATCTGTCCCGATTCATTGATCTTGACGAAAATCCTTGTTCCCAGAAGCTGAAGGAAAATAAATAGCAAAAAGGATGCTACACCGAAGAATCCCGTTACGGCGTAATCCTTTAAAGTGAGTTCAGCTGTAAGAAAAAGGTCAGCGATCAGTGAATTGAGAATTCCCATGTATTTTCCTCCATGCGGGGAAATTTGCATAATATGATTGCCATCGTCAACACAGATGTTTGCGCAATGTTGCTCGCGTGGTCATATATTCAGGTGTACCTGAAGAGGTTCCATTGTGATTACTATTCTGGCGGTAACAGCGGGAGGCCCCGATGAATTCAGTTCGGTTCATTGTATCGATTTCCATTGCTGTACTTGCCTTCTCATGTGGAGACGGTATGGAAGCCGCAGACAGACAGCATAACGAAATTATATCTATTTATGCTGATAAGGGTGTTTACATTGATTTGACACTGGTTTCAGAAGAGTTCAGGGATACTCTTATTTACCGGAACGAGATGCCGGTAGAACTGATACTATCCTCTGAGAATTGCGAACCATGCATAACCGCAATGCTGGTGCCCGGCTGTGGCTCAACTCCAGCAGACAGAATGGAATACTTGTCCGGAGGCGATCTTCTGAACCTTGATACAAACTATGTGAGACCATTTGGGGATATACCAGGCTTCACCGCTGTCGTTTATCTCAGAGGCGATTCAAGTGTAGTGGAAAGGGTATGGAACAGAGGCAGCGGTGAACTGGCGGTTCTTCAGATCAAATCCGGAAATACATCCATTAATTTTCTTCTGACATCTGTCACCGGGATACTGGGCACATCGGAGATAGTCGAACCGGCCAACGGTATTTCCCGTTCTGTATACCTTTCTGACCGCATCAGAAGCGAGATCGTGGAAGAAGTGAACGCGGATGTGACCGTACCGCCCGAAGTCAGCCACAGAATAAAACTTACTGTTGAGCCAATGGATAGGGAAATGTATGTGTTGGATTCCCTGACTATCGATTTCCGATCTACTCAATCCGACAGTCAGCTGATGATTTATCTCCCGTACTGCGATAATGGAACAAATTTTGAAGTTCTTTCCGGATCAGCTGAGAACTCTGGGGATTCAGTCCTGTGTACCGCAGATTCCAACAGAGTATTTTCAGGTTTGTATTCCGGAAACTGGGACGGCTTCATATCATCCTCACCCGACAGGATTATGGAACATGGGCTCCAGATCAATCCATCGACATCCTTCCAGAGCGGTATGTGGTTCTATCCCGGTTGCGGTATTCCTTCGGCTTATACTCTTGATATTTCGGTACCTGACAAGGGTTACGAAGTCTTTGCTCCTCTTGCGGAACGGCGAAGAAACGTAAGAGATTCTCTGCTTACCGTATCCTATGTTTCCCCGATAGAGGGGGTCAGAGGTCCGCTTTCCTGGGCAGTCGGCGGTTTCACGGAAAATGCAATTGCTGATGGGCGAAGCAGGTATATCTGCCTTGAATCAGATTCGACAGCATTGGGAATGATCGATCTTGCCGATGATATCGCGGAAGTGCTGTGGCGGAACATGGCTTTCGATGGTGCAAGACTTGATATTGTTGTTGTGAGCTGTCTGGACCTGCCAGTGTTTATCACCGGTCCAGGGTGTCTTTTCCTGTCAGCGGATATGCTATCCTCGGTCAGGGGATATGAAACGTGGTCCGATTCTTTTGTCCGTGGAACAGCTGTTCCCGCTACATCCATAGTATTCGAAGCAGCAAGGGCTTATCTGGCAGGGAGTACATACCTTTCGGATAATCTGAGAAATGTGCTTGCGGCATGGTCCGTTTACAGATTTATGCTTTCGGGTGACGAATCGGTCTCATATCAGCTGCGTGAGGCATTCTTGAAATACTACCTGTACTCTACCGAGATCAGCGGAGGAATCGAATACGCTATTGCAGATCCGCGATTGACCGAATCACCCCTTCATAATCCTGTAATATTCGGAAAAGCTCCGGTTGTCATAGAGTTTCTCTTACGCGAGATTCCGGCCTTTGAAAGAGCTGTTCCCAGAGCACTTCGTAATCTGCGGCACTCAGGTGATTCATTCGGCCGGTTGTTTTCGGCTATGGGGATACCTGAAAGCAGCGGATACGGTGAGATGTTCTACCAGTGGCTTTACAGCCCCGGTGTGCCTCAGCTGGAAATTTCTTGGACGGACTCCTCCGGCACTCTCAACCTTCGTGTTGAACAGCTTCAGCCCGGACAGGATTTCCCTCTTGGCTCAACCCTCGATGAAGTCCGGGTTCATACAGGAACAGGTTTTATTGATCTGGACCTGACCCTCGGTTCTACGGAGGGTATCTACATGGGTGATATACCTGCTGCGCAACGGATACTTGCGATCGATATCGATCCCGATGGTATTCTTCCAGCCGATATCGTTTATAGACATATAAATAACGAACCAAATGACATCTAGGAGCCTGACCGACAATGAAACATTGGCATAAAACCCACACAGCTGGCTATAATACTCGCATATTATCGTCAAATACATCCAGTATTCTCCTCAAATCTACGAGCATTCTATCTCAGCCGTGAGGATATTCAGCTCAATGCACATTGCCGGACACACTCCTAAATCGCCTCAATGTAATGATTCCGGAGAAGGATTCTTATGAAGATATGCTTCTGTCTGCATAATCATCAGCCAGTGGGTAACTTCGATCATGTCATGGATTCAGCATACAGGGACTGTTACCTGCCGATGCTGGAAACCCTTGAAAACCATCTGGACATAAGCAGCGGTATTCACATCTCAGGAACACTCCTCGAGTGGCTTGATATCAACCATCCAGACTACATTGAGAGAACAGGTGAACTCTGCCGGATGGGCAGAATGGAATTACTTACCAGCGGTCGATACGAACCCATACTTACCGTATTCAGAAGGTTCGATATCGTTCAGCAGATTAAGGATTATTCGGATACTCTTGCAAAGCTTTCGGGCAGAAGACCCGACGGGCTCTGGCTGACCGAGAGGGTCTGGGAGCCGCAGCTTCCATCGATTCTAGCCGAGGCTGCTGTATCTTGGGCTGTAGTTGATGATATACATCTCAAGAGAGCCGGCGCTTCTGGGATGGACCTGTTTCGTCCCTGTATTACTGAGGATTCAGGGAAAGTTCTCAGGCTGCTCGGGAGTAACCAGGAGTTAAGATACCGGATTCCCTTTTCTCCTGTAGAAAGTGTCATGGAGAATCTCAGAGAGATGCATGATGCCGGAGCAAACATGGTATTCTACGGAGATGACGGTGAAAAGTTCGGCGTCTGGCCCGGAACCCATAAACTCTGTTACGAAGACCGGTGGCTTGACCGCTTTTTCAGTGAAGTTGAATCTGCTGACTGGCTCGATTCCATACTTCCTTCTGCGGCTGCCAGGACCGAAGCTGCGGGTCCTTTCTATATTCCCGCTTCGAGTTACACCGAAATGGGCGAATGGACGCTGCACGGCTCACAGAGGGATGAATATGATAAGCTGCGGGAACTGCTTGATGCACACGGTCTGTCAGTTGATACAAAGGTCGGAGGCTTCTGGCGTAATTTTCTGTCTGTCTATCCCGAATCAAAGGAACTCCAGGGCAGAATACTCTGCGCGGAATCCCTCGTAAGGAAATCGGAGAATACTGAAGCCCTGCACCACTTCTGGAGAAGCCAGTGCAACTGTGCATTCTGGCATGGTGTATTCGGCGGCATATATCTTCCCCACCTGAGGGAGGCTGTCTGGAAGGAACTTCATAAGGCTGAATGGAAAGCGTTACAAGCTGTTAACGGTTTCCCGCTGGTTTTATCGGCTGATATTAATGCAGACGGTTTTAATGAAAGTATTATTGTAACGCCGACTCAATCACTCCTGATCCATCCTGAACGGGGCTTGACTGTAAGTGAACTCACATTCATGCATCCGGATGGAGAACCTGTGCCCCTGGGGCATACTCTCAGCAGACAATCGGAAGAGTATCACAAGTTCATGCCGGGAGCCGGATCTGATGGCACAACAAAGACAATCCATGAAGAGATGGAATCAAAGGAGGATGGACTTGCCGAGAGGGTGACGATCGACAGGTGGAGAAGGGTTTGCTTCTCAGATCTTGTGATGTCCTCTTCCGTACATTCGGGCAGCTGGAGAAAAAGTGCCCCGGAGATAACTCATTTTCAGAAACCAGCTGTTTCCTCTTCCAGCAGAATCAGTGATTCTGCAGTCTCTTATTCCGGGGAATTCGCAGAGGGAGAGCTCAGAATAAAGAAGAGACTGGTAGCAGATCTCAAAAAATCAATGATTAAGATCCGCACAAAGTACTTCGTCTTGCCCGGGGACAGAGCTGGGATGGAGATCTGTCTGAACCTGATGACAGGAAACTCCCCTGACCGATACTACAGAGTTGATTCGGGAGAGAATCACCTCATGTCAGTGGAAGGTGAGTTCCATGGGAAGAGAATAGAAGTATTTGACTGCTGGCGAAAAGTTAAGACTACCATTGTAATGAATCGTAAATCAGAAATATGGGTTACGGTGCTGGATTCGGTGAACAGGTCGGAAAGCGGTTACGAGAGAGTTCACCAGGGAGCTGCCTTTTACATTTGGGCTAATGCTGATGATACTGGTACTTTCAACCTGGAAATCCACGTGTTAATGGAGGTATTGAATGATACCTGAACGTGTTAATGCCGAGGCGGAAAATCTCCGAAAACTGATACGTTACCACAACGGGATTTACTACGCTGAAGACCGGTCTGAAATATCCGATGGTGAATATGATGCCCTCATGCTGAGGCTTATTGAGCTCGAATCTCAATGGCCCGAACTTTCGACTGAAGATTCTCCTACCCACAGGGTGGGTTCACAACCACTCTCTCATTTTCCCTCCATTCTCTGGGATCCACCAATGCTGAGCCTTGATAACGTTTTCTCAGCGGAAGAATTCGGTGAGTTCGACAGGCGCATCAGGCATGAACTGCAGCTTGAGGAGGATATTGTCTATTCCGTTGAACCGAAACTTGACGGACTTGCAGTAGCCCTTATCTACCGGAATGGAGTTCTCTTGAGGGCCGGAACCAGAGGGGACGGAAGCGATGGGGAGGATGTGACTCCAAATGTCAGAACTCTGCGGTCCATACCCCTTAAACTCAGCTCCAATCTCTCCGGTGATCTTATTGTTCGGGGTGAAGTGATATTCAGTAAGGATGATTTCCATAAGATGAACAGAGAGAGAAAATCCAGGGGCCTTCCGTCGTTTGTTAATCCACGTAATGCTGCATCCGGATCACTTCGGCAGCTTGACAGCAGGATAACTGCATCCAGACCTCTTTGTTTCATTGCCTATGGAACTGCACGCTGGCCCGCGGGGATAACATCGCAGCATTCTCTTTTCGATTTCCTCGGCAGACTAGGCATTCCAGTTAATCCCTATAATTCCGTATGCAGAGGTGTTGATGAAGTTGAGAATGCCTATCACAGACTGGAGGAGAATCGGGATGCAATGCCCTGGGAGATAGATGGTGTCGTCATCAAGCTCAATGGAGCTTCTCTTCAGACGCGGATGGGAACTCTCTCCAGATTTCCAAGATGGGCAGCTGCCTGGAAATTCAAAGCCGAGGAAGCTGTTACAAGGCTGATCGATATAGAGCTGCAGGTTGGAAGAACTGGAAAGCTGACTCCGGTTGCAAAGCTGGAGCCGGTATTTGTTGGTGGCGTAACTGTTTCAAGCGCAACGCTTCACAATGAAGATGAACTTCGCAGGAAGGATGCCAGGCCGGGAGATACAGTGATTGTCAGAAGAGCAGGAGACGTGATACCCGAGGTGGCACGATCCCTCGGCAGATCGGACGGAGAAAGGGGGAAAAGGTTCGAGTTTCCGCTTAATTGTCCCGTTTGCGGGGGACCTGTTGCCAGGGAAGAGGATGCCTCTGCCCACAGGTGCATGAATCCATCCTGCCCGGCAAAGCTCAGGGAGAGTCTTTTTCACTGGGGCGCAAGGGATGCCCTTGATATTGAGGGTCTTGGCACTATACTTGCAGAGCAGCTCGCTGATAAGGATCTGGTTGGGGATGTATCAGACCTGTACACTCTAACATTGCCGCAACTTGCAGCACTGGACAGGATGGGCGAGAAATCAGCAGGCAATCTCCTTTCGGAACTTGAAAAAAGTCTCAGTACGAGCCTCCAGAGGTTCATTACCGGGCTTGGAATACCGGGGATCGGCAGAACCGTCTCAGGTCTTCTGTCCGGTAGATTTTCCGATCTTCATGAACTGATGGATGCCGGTGTTGATGAATTCCTTGCCGCCCCGGGAATCGGCCCTGTTCTGGCGGATAACCTGTATCGGTTTTTCCATGAGAAGATAACGAGGGGTGTTGTGGACAGGCTTCTGAATGTCGGGTTCAATCCTCAGGGCCGTGGTGACGATGATGAGTGCAGACCTCTTCTTGGATTAACATTGGTCTTTACCGGCGGAATATCAATTCCACGCTCCGAGGCAAGGATAATGGCAGAGAAAGCCGGTGCGAAAGTTACCGGAAGCGTCTCGAAGAATACTGATATTGTAGTCGCCGGACCCCGAGCTGGAGACAAGCTTCAGAAAGCCCTGGATCTGGGACTTGAAATAATAAGCGAGGATGAATTCCTGAACAGAATCAGATAAGGGACGGAGATTGGGGACGGAGGGAGTTTTCGACCTCCGTCCCCATTTACCTAGTTTGCAGCCTTGAATCCCTTCATGAATTCAATGAGAGCTTCAATACCCTCATGAGGCATGGCATTGTAGATCGAGGCTCTGCATCCGCCAACAGATCTGTGCCCCTTTAATCCAAAGAGATCGTTCTCGGCGCCTTCAACTATGAACTTCTTTTCCAGCTCCTCGGATGGAAGGCGGAATGTTACGTTCATCAAGGATCTGCTGTCCTTTTCCGCAGTACCCGTGTAGAAGCCGTTGCTGTCATCCATGTAGGAATAGAGGAGTTCGGCTTTCTTCACGTTTGCCGCCTCAACAGCTTTAATCCCGCCCTGCGCAAGGATCCATTTCATGACAAGACCCACAACGTAGACAGGGAAGGATGGAGGAGTATTGAAAAGTGAATTCTTGCTCATATGGGTTTTGTAGGAGAGCATTGTGGGTACTTCCGTGCGCGCCTGGTCTACCCAGGAACGTCTGACGACAACCGCAGCAACACCTGAAGGACCGATATTCTTCTGGGCTCCGGCGTAAATGAGTGAGAATTTGCTGAAGTCAAGATCTCTTGAAAGAAAATCTGATGACATATCACTGACCAGCGGGACATCACCTGTTTCAGGAAAGTTTTTTATCTGAGTTCCCACAAGTGTGTTGTTGCTTGTAGTGTGCACGTATGCTGCTCCCGGAGTCAGGTTAAACTCCTTCGGTATAAAGCTGAAATTGGAATCCTCACTGCTGGCGGCAATATTGACGTTGCCGAAGAACATTGCCTCTTTTACCGCCTTCTTTGACCATCCTCCTGTGACAACGTAATCTGCAGTCATGGAGTCCTTGAGGAAGTTGAAGGGAAGAGCGCAGAACTGGGTGCTGGCTCCGCCTCCTAGGAAGAGTACTGCATACTCGTCATCTGAAAGCCCCATGATCTTAAGCATGTTGTTCTGTGCTTCACAGAACATCCGGTCGAACTGTGCAGAGCGGTGGGATATTTCCATTACGGACATTCCCATGTTTTCGAAGTTTACGACACCCTTTGCTGCTTCCTTCACCACATCGTAGGGAAGAGTGGCCGGTCCAGCGAAAAAGTTGAATACACGTTCGGGCATTTCTGTCTCCCTGGTTAAAGTAATGCTGTGATAAATGAAAAGAAATTCTCTTCTGGAACAAACATGAATATGCATCCTGCAACCTGTAATCTGCAAGTGTCTGATTGATCTGAATAAACATGTATTCGATTAAGTTTTTGATGCCCTCGACAGAAGGAATATCCCAAGAGAGATATAGACAATATCGGCTATGCTTGCAGCGAGAAGAGGGGGAAGGGCTCCCTTATGACCCAGGGTCTGGCCAAGCCGCAGAAGTGAGAAAAAGATAAAAGCCAGCAGTATGGCAAGGCCGATACTGGAGGACTTGCCGCTCCTCGGATTTCTAAGGGCCAGCGGGGCTCCAACAAATACCATGATCAAATTTGAGAGGGGGAAGAAGAACTTCAGATAGAATTCGACCAGATCTCCTCTTGAGTCGCCCCCCGCTTCATCAACGCTTGCGATATAATTGCGAAGTTCGATGAAGTTCATTTCCACTGGCGCTTTCTGCCTTGCCCCGAAATTTTCTGGTGTTTCGGTCACTTCAGGGATAAGCAGCGTATCAGCAGTTGAGAAAACAAGCGCCCCGGATGGTCCGAATATTCTGTCAGTTGTGCCTATACCTGTCCATGCGGAATCGATCCACAGCATTCTGTCCATATCAAGTCTCCGGATGACCCTGCTGCTGTCATCGAACCACTCTATAGTAACATTATCCATTACTTCGGTCTGGCCATTGAAAAATCCGATATCCAGTATTGATCCGTCCGGTGATCTGTGGGCGAAATTACTTCTTCTTGAGTAGTTTATCGGTTCCTGACCATCGATTTCAATCCTTTTAACCAGTGTCTGCTGGTACGTGGCGTTGGCTACTATGAAATCACCAACACCAAGCTCAAAGACCGATGTGAGTCCTCCGACGATAAGCAGCGGCAGGATGATCCTGGGTATGCTTATTCCAGCAGCTCTCATTGCGACCAGTTCGTTCTTTCTGGAAAGGGATGAAATCAGGAACAGTGAGCTAAGGAGAACGGCTATCGGCAGAACCAGCACGATGATATAGGGCAGTCCGTAGAAATAGTACGTCAGAAAGGCGCCAACCGATACATCCTTGTCCACCCATCTGGTGAAATGGTCAAACGCATCGACGCTTACGAATATGACTACGAATGATGTTACGGATACGATTATCATTCTGACGAACCGCACTGCCAGATAAACGTCCAGCTTTTTGAAAATCATACGGAACGGCCTTCTTTCAGGTCTCCGGCAGAACCTGGTTTACTGCGGCGGAATTTTATCAAGAAAGACCTGGAAGCGGCGATGAGTCTGCCCAGAGGGAGAGGATTGCCCTCGTGAAGACTCCTTGCAGTAAGTACTACTCCAAATGCGCCAAGTATGATATTCGGAAGCCACATCGAGAGAAATGCCGGCATCATTCTTCTGTCCGCAAGTTGTTCCCCGGCGATAAGAAAAAGGTAATATGCAAGAATCACCAGAAGACTTACACCGAGGGCAATACCGGCGCTGCCCTTCCTGGTTGAGAGCCCAAGCGGGACACCGAGAAGCACGAATATTATACACGCGAATGGAATGGAGTACTTCTTCTGTATTTCAACCCTGTAACGGCTTATGCTTCGCTGCAGTGAAGCTATGCGATCCGCCAGAATCCTGAGGTCTCCCGATTGCTGCGCCAGGTAATTCCTTGAGAGATTGAACCATGTTCGCGCATCAACGCTGTCAGGAGGCGGGAAAGGGGTTCTTCCAGAGATGATCGTTGAATCACTGATCAATGCAATAATGGGTGCGCTTCCGATATTGAGCAGTGAATCCTCAAACAATTCAACCTGTTTTTCAAGAGAATCAACCATCGCTCTCATCTGACCCGCGGAAAGTTCCCTGTCTCCCCGGCTATCTCTGTCCTGCCTGATAAGTTCCTCTGACCTGACTATTTCAACAGTATACACTGAGAAATCCAGTTTTCTATACTCACCGTTATACGTCAGTTCATGCATCTGTCCATCGGTAAGAACAAGGCGGAAACGATTGGCTGAGACAGGCTCCATTCTTCCCCGCAGGGCGGTAATAGTTCTCCCCGGCATACCCGGTACCCGTTCATGAATTACGACGTTTTCAAGCTCACCGGTCAAATCGTCCTTTTCCTCCACGATTATCCTGTAATTCTCAATATCTTCTACGAACATACCCGGTATGATCTTTGCAGCGGGACGCATTGTACCGATGTCCAGGAGGAGGTTCTTAGCCATGTGATTCGCATCAGGGAGAACGTAATTATTGAAGAGAACCATTGTTGCCGTCAGGAGAAGAGCAGCAAGCATGAGCGGTTTTATAAGCACGAAGATACTAATGCCTGATGATTTCATCGCTGTTACTTCAAGGTCGGATTCCATCCTGCCCACTGCCATGAGCACCCCGGCCAGGACTCCCATTGGAATCACCACAGCCACCATTGAGGGAAGCAGCAGAAGGAATACTTCCACAACGGTTCTTACAGGCACCCCTTTGCTTACGATCATATCCAGAAGATCCAGCAATTTATCCAGCAGCATCACAAAAGTGAAGATACCGCAGGAAAGCAGAAAGGGCGCTGTGAATTCCCTTAATGTGTAAACTTGCAGTTTTCTCATTTAGTTCTCATTATTGCCATTCAGTAATATCATACAATATGCTGATTATACCCTGTATCGAGTTTTCTTTCCACTAGTGACGGGAACCATGAGTAAGTCGGAGACTAGAATCTGCGTATGAAAATAAGAACCGTAATTTTGCCATTGATCACGCTGTTTATAGCGAATACAGCTGCTGGAACAGCCGGAGTACGTGCTCCCACGCTGGTTCCCGTCTATCCCTGGGCAGCTGAATACGCAAGCGAGATGCTCGTTGAACCCGCTGTGTCCTGGAGACTTGTGCATTCCCTTCGGAGCAGTTTTCTCTGCTGGCGGCTGTTCTATAGATCTTTCCCTGTTTCGACATCGGGCTGTTTTCCCATTGATGTACTGAACCAGCGGTCAATGGAGTGGACTCTGAGGGACACCTGGGTCACCCTGAACAGCATCAATTGCCTGCGTACAGCAAGGGACGAGGGCTCTCTCATCCCCACTATCTACCTGCCCCTGGACATGCCCCCGATACTGGCGGGTGCAATAGGTGAAGGCGGGCAGATAGATATCAGCGGTTACCAGAAGATCACTCTTTCCGGAATAAGCCATTACAGACCGAACGCGGTTGAAACCGAGGGGCAGAGCCAGTCCCTCTTCCCTGATCTCAAGATGGAACAGGAATTGAGGGTTCAGCTGGAAGGAACCATCGGTGAGAAGGTTCATGTTAATGTAAACCATGACAGCCAGAGGAGCTTCGGCCCCCAGAGCAGCGTCAGTCTTCGTTACGAGGGGTATGAGGATGAGATAATTCAGAGTATCGAGATGGGTGATATCAGCCTTTCCATTACCGGGCCTGAATTCGTTTCGTACAGCATACCCCACGAGGGACTATTCGGAGCCAAGATAGTGGCCCAGGTTGGTCCCGTTGAATTCACCACCATTGCAAGCCGTGAATCCGGCTCCACCGAATCCTCGGAATTCGTCGGCCAGGCTACTCTGGTGGAAGACAGTATACTCGACATACATCCTGCCGATAATTACTTCTTCTATACGTCACCCGATTCACAGGTCCAGCCACAGATCGTATCGATCAGGGTTTTTCAGGATGACGATGATGGAACAAACAATCAGGAAACCGGGGCGGTCGAGGGGGCCTGGTTCATAGAAGGAGCGGACACGACTGGTATCGGTTACTGGGATGAACTTTTGCCCGGCCTTGATCTGGACTACGTTCTGGTTGATACGGCCACAACAATCCGTTTCAACAGGCCCATCAATAATAATTACAGGATCGCCATCTGGATGGTCACCGCAGCGGGTGACACCATCGGTAACGCTACTCCCGGTTCGGACTGGAATCTGAAACTTATTAAACAGATCAATCCTCTGCCCAATAATCCGAGTTACCCAACATGGGATTACGAACTTCGTAACAGGTATTTCCTTGGAGCTAACAACATCGTTCAGGAGAGCTTCAACTGCGCAATCTATCTTACAAGGTCGGGTGAGGACCCTATCCAGACGCAGGGCGAAGACTCTTTCATAAAACTTCTCGGTCTTGATACCAATGGCGATGGTTCTCTTGCAGATGAGGAAAACGCCGTTGACTGGGATAACGGTTTCCTGGTGTTTCCCATGGTCAGGCCTTTTACCGATCCCGTCCTCGATGTTACGAACCCTGTTGTATACGAAGAGAACAATCCTCTTCCCGTGCAGAGCAAATACTTCATTGAAGTAAGCTACAGGGCCGCTTCAACCACGTACTCATTGGGACGTATGGGGATAATACCCGGCAGTGAGAATGTAACTCTTACGATGGCCGGGCAGGTAAGAACCCTTGTTAAGGACGTTGACTATACGATTATCTATGAAATAGGACTGCTGACGCTGATGGGGGAGGCCGCCGAGGATGCCCAGAATCCCAGTAACACTGTG
Organism: Candidatus Aegiribacteria sp.; assembly: GCA_023138735.1. Lineage (GTDB taxonomy): Bacteria > Fermentibacterota > Fermentibacteria > Fermentibacterales > JCC-6 > Aegiribacteria. The sequence continues at coordinate 20,719 of JAGLOY010000061.1, forward strand.
CGCGTTACATTCGAGTACATCCCCCTTTTCGCAGCACAGAAAAAGACACTGATTGGAACAAGGGCCATCTACGAGATAGGATCTGATTCGTGGCTGGGAGCCACCGTCATGTTTGAGAGCGCGAGTACACCGGGAGACAGGCCGAGGGTAGGAGAAGAATCCACAAGAACCCTGGTTGCCGATATTGATGCACATTTTGAAGCAGAACCGGAGTTTCTAACCAATTTTGCGAACCTTATTCCCGGAATAAACACGGAAGCCCCCAGCAATGCGACGATCTCCGGTGAGATAGCCATGAGTTTTCCCAACCCGAATGTCGATGGGAAGGCCTATATAGATGATATGGAGGGTGCGGAAACCTCCTTTCCCATAGGCCAGAGCAGACCCGCATGGCACCTTTCAAGTATTCCCTATTCAGGTGCTTTCCAGGATTATCCTGCTGGAGAAATCCGTTGGTACAATACTTATAGAAGATGGAAACTTGAAGACATCGTCCCGAATATTATCGGCAGACAGGAGGATAATTATGTAAACAATGTTCTGGAACTTTATTTCCAGCCTTCGGCAAGCAGCAGCAATTCGTGGGGCGGAATCATGAGGTGTATGGACAAGTACGGGCTGGATCTGTCAACCAAGACCTATCTGAGGATGTACATAAGAGTTACTGGAAGCGCCGCGAATGCAAATATCTGTCTCGATCTGGGTGAGAGAATAGACGAGGATTCATACTGGCTCGAAAGGACGGCTGGAGAACTCGTGAGAAGGGCCAACGGGGAACTTGACACGGAGGATCTTGATTTAAACGGCGATTTGTCTGATGATGAGGACACGGGCCTGGATACCCTCTGGGATGCACAGGAAAACCCCCCTGAAGGAGGTGATCCAAATCGGGATAATTACGATTACAACGAGGATAATCCTCCTGCCGTCAGATATGACAGTATAAACGGCACGCAGGGCAATAATGAGCTTGATACAGAGGATCTTAACAGAAACGGTGTCCTGGACAGGTCGAATTCGTTCTTCAGGATCAGCATACCTGTAGATGATTCCGAATACATAGTATCCGGACCCAATGCAAATGGATGGATGCTCATAGAGATACCGCTATCGGACACAAATGTCGTTTCCGTTCCAGGATTCGTATCGGGGACACCAACATGGGAAAAGATAAGCTACGCAAGACTCTGGGTGGATGGTTTTACAAGTGCTGATACTGTACAGATATACGACCTTGAGATCGTAGGTAACAGATGGGAGGAGTCAGGTGTAGCCTATGTTGACTCGGTAGGTACACCGGTATCTCCCTGGGAAAAAATGTTCGTTTCCACCGTCAACAATAAAGACAATCTGGAGTACGCCAACGATCCTCCTCCCGGTGTTGATCCGGGGGAGGATGAGTACGGTGACCCGCGACTCGAGCAGTCCCTTTCTCTTGAGGCCGAGAACATAGCCTACAGACATTACGGCATTGCAACGCAGAGTTTTTACACCGGGGAGGATTATACCGGATACAGGCAGATAAAGTTTCTGGTGCACGGAGAAGAACATTACGATTCAGAGCTTTTTTTCAGGCTTGGAACCGATAGCCTCAATTACTACGAGATAGGGGCCGTAATCAGCCCCGGCTGGCAGACTGTGGACGTAAGCCTTGATGATCTAGTGGATCTGAAGGCGAGGATGGTTGAATCGGAACTTGAGTATATCAGTGAGGGCGAACTAAGTGTACGGGGTTCGCCGAATTTAGCCAGAATCATGGAGATGAGCCTTGGACTGCGCAACAACTCATTAATCCCATTGAACACCACGATATGGGTCGATGATATAACGCTGCACGAGCCATGGAGTAATACAGGTACAGCGCACAGAATAACCGCCGGTATTGATATAGCCGACCTTTTATCCCTGAACGGTGATTACAGAGAGATAGATTCCGATTTCCACGGACTGGGAAGCAGGTCCGGGCAGGGATATACACACACCACCTACAACGCAGGGGCAACCATGTACCTGAACCGGTTTACACCGCCACTGTGGTCGCTCTACGCTCCGGCCAATTACTCCTGGTCGCTGAACATCTCCAAACCTGTATTTCAGTCCGGCTCTGACTACCGCCTCGATGACACCGAATCCTGGAATGAGCGAACTCAGAACAGAAGCTGGAGCACCGGTTTTCAGATTAGAAAGAACAGCAATGCTGAATCATTGATCGGAAGGTACTTCATAGATCCCTTCAGGTTTGTGCATACCTATTCGCGAGGTTACGGCATGACACCTTCAACCCGCGATACTTCCAGCACAGCTAATGGTTCACTTTCTTACGACATCAGTCCCGGGAGGATGCAGCTGCTCAGTCTGCCTGTCATTGAATTCTTCAGGATAAGACCTTCGCGTGTGAGCTGGTCTTTATCAAGAAGGAACAACTGGGAAACGAGATGGAGTTTTCTCAACGACGATACCGTACAGACCAGAGCAACGATATTGAGTACACTCTCATCCACCGGGTCAATTACGTTCACCCCATGGAAGGGACTATCAGCCAGTGGTTCCCTTGGTCTCGTAAGAGATCTGCTGTTCCCATGGTCCGGGAACCTGGGCGTGAATGTCGGACGGGAGATATCAAGGAATCAGAATATCAGTATTTCTCAGGATATCAATCTGTTTGATTATCTGAACCCAAGATTCTCCTTTGATTCAAACTATGGTCAATCCAGGCTTGCTCCCCATACTATCTCAGGCGCTGATTCACTGGGATTGCCAAGGTTTTCGATTTCAGCCACAAGAAGGATTAATGTCAGAATAGGGCTTGTTCATACTATAAGAAGCCTTGCTGGATTGCGGGATGAAAGGCTGGATGAGGAGGCTGAGACGGGGAGTCCAAGGTGGTTCCTGATTAAGCTCGAGCGCTGGGCAAACATGATCAATGATCCGAATATCACCTATTCTGAAACTGAAGGCAGTGAATACAGGGATATGGAGTTCATTCCCGACTGGCGCTACCAGACCGGTCTCGATCCGGTACTTGATGATGAAATTCCGTGGGACAGAACAAAGGGATGGAACCTGCAGGTGTCCGGAGGATTCAGACCGGTATCTTCCATGTCAATCAGACTGGAGTACAGATCATCGGAAAACAAAAATCTCTACTCCGGATTCTGGAATAATCAGAGATCGAAGACCTGGCCCTCCATTTCCTTTTCATGGTCCGGATTGAACAGGCTTGCAGGATTGAGCAGTATTATAAGGACTGGTTCAGCCAGCTCCGGATACAGCATCGAAACAAGCGAGAGCGGAAGATTTGAAAGTGATGTCTATACACCGACTACGGAGACTGTAAAGACAAACTGGACGCCCCTTTTCAACATCAGCGTTACTCTCCTGAACGATGTTCAGATAACTCTTACCGATAATGTAACAAGAACAGTGATGCAGAGCTTCACCGGAACCCAGGCAAAGACCGAAAGCAGCAACAGCAACATTCAACTTAGAATTCAATACTCATTCAGTGCTCCCGGTGGGTTTGCCATACCGTTGCCGCTGCTGGACAGACTTCGGATTAGCTTCCGGAGTGATCTCACAACGAGTCTTAGTGTAACAAGATCCACAACCAGGAGTGAGTTGTTCGGAAGCGTTGTCGGCGCACAGCTGCAGACCGACAGGGAGGAATGGCGGATAGAACCTGCACTGAATTACGATTTTGGCACTGTAGTTGCCGGACTTACAGGTATTTTCGGTTGGAAAACCGATAGAGTCAATTCACAGTACAATCAGCGTGATGTCGGAATGAATATATGGGTAACCATTAATTTCTAACATCGGAATCGCTGCATTTCCTGTTGATAACCACCGGTCATTTACATCAATCATGTAAATGCTCATTATTGCTCTGTTGAAACATTACTTACCTAGTAGGAATGTACAACAGAACCTGAGTGGGTATAATTGCACGAGTGATGCACGATGGCTTGGTGTATAGGTTGATTTTGGAGGCTTGATGAACATAAAGATAGGTCAGCTTCTTCTGAATTCGGGGATCATAACGAACAAGCAGCTTGAGAAGGCACTCAGCAAACAGAGTGAAGATGGCAACAGGATCGGATACCACTTGGTGAATATCCAGGCCATTTCGGAAGAAGACCTGAATCAATTCCTGGCAAGACAGCAGAGTATCGAAAGCGCAGATCTAAATAAATCAGAAATAGATGAGGATATTATTCATCTTATATCAGGCGATATAGCGAGAAGGTATCAAGTTATTCCCATTAGAAGGGAAGGCAGAAAACTTATTGTTGCCATGACCGATCCAAACAACCTCTTTGCAATTGATGACCTTAGATTCTCATTGGGGATGGATATAGAACCACACATATGTGCTTCCAGCATGGTGAAGAAAACCCTGTCGAAGTATTACCCCGATTCCGAGGCCCTCGTATCCCTCGAGGAAAGCGAGAAAGAGAATAAGGCCAATAGTATACACGATGCTCTCGCCGATATCGATGACGAAGGTATTATCGAAGACTCCGAAATGCTTATGGGAGACGAAGTCTTTGAATCCATGATTATCCAGGATGATGAAGAAGAGGATATCGAAGAGGAGGATCTTGATTACAGTATTTCGGATTCTCCGGTGGTCAAGCTTGTAAACAGTCTCATTGCCGATGCTGTAAGGAGGGGAGCAAGTGATATCCATTTCGAACCCTTCGAGAGATACGTCAGGGTCAGATTCAGAATCGATGGCGTTCTTCATGAAGTAATGCGCCCAAGCCGGAAATACAGATCATCCATGGTTAGCCGACTGAAGATTATAGGTGGAATGGATATCGCTGAACGTCATCTTCCTCAGGACGGTAGACAGAAGATACTTGTCGGCGACAAGTTCGTTGACCTCCGGCTCGCGACCCTGCCTACTCTATTCGGCGAAAAGGTTGAAGTCAGGCTGCTTGACCGCAGTGCCGTTATCCTGGACCTTGAAAAACTTGGATTCGAAGAAGAACCTCTCAAAGAATTCAGAAAAGGCATCCATAGACCTTTTGGAATTGTACTGGTTACCGGACCCACCGGATGCGGTAAAACAACCACTCTGTACTCAGCGCTTACAGAGCTTAACGACATCGGTGTAAACATAATGACTGCAGAGAATCCGGTTGAATTCAATCTGAAGGGTGTCAACCAGGTCCAGATGAATGCCGATGTCGGATTGACCTTCGCCAATGCTCTGCGAGCTTACCTCCGCCAGGATCCGGACATTATCATGGTTGGAGAAATCCGTGACAAGGAAACCAGTGAAATTGCGATTAGAGCAGCTCTGACAGGTCACCTGGTGCTTTCAACTACACACACAAACGATGCTCCCAGCACTATTAACAGGCTTATAGACATGGGAACTGAACCCTTTATGCTGAGTACGTCGATTGTGTGTATCGCTTCTCAGAGACTTATCAGGAAGATCTGTACCAAATGCAAAACTCCAATCCATGTTCCGGAGGATGCCTTCGTCGATGCTGGAATTGACTTTGAACGTTTTAAGAATATAGAGCTTTATGAGGGTACCGGCTGTTCATACTGCAACAAAACAGGTTACAAGGGCAGAATGGGGATTTTCGAAGTCATGCGTGTCGATGAAGATATTCGCCAGCTGATAGAGGGGGATGCCAACAGTTTAGAGATCGAAAAAGCCGCACTTGAAAAAGGTATGGTGAACCTGAGAGAATCAGCTCTCAGGAAGCTTGAAGCCGGACTTACAACTTTCGATGAAGTCCTGCGCGAAACAATCTCGAACGAATAGCGGAGGTTATTCTTGCTCAGCAGACTTGGTATGATGCTTATGGAATCCGGGTTGGTGACAAGTGATGAAATCAACCAGATAGTGACCGAGTACGGACCTGGCGAGATCGAACTTGCCGACCAGCTGGTATCGATGGGCATTGTTCCTGAAGATCTTATCACCGAATATCTAGCCGAGATCTATTCCGTTAAACCCGTATTTCTCAACGAGATGGATCTTGATCCCGCCCTTGCCGAAACGATACCGGATGAGACTGCCAGGAGATATCTCCTGGCTCCCTTCAAAGATGAAAAGGACTACCTGCATATCGGTATGGGCTCTCCGGGGGATCTTTACGCGATCGACGATGTGAAATTCGCAGTTGGTAAAGGAGTCATTGCCTATGCTTCGGCTCCATCTGCCGTACGAAGAGCCCTGAATGACCTGTACGGCAAGCAGGATTCCCTCGTTTCGGTAAAAGATCAGCTGGACGATTACGAGGAAGATCTTGATGATCTGGAGGTAGTGCAAACACTTGGATTCGAGGGGGAAGAGGAAGTAGAGCTCGACGAAGGGGATCTGGAGGACGAATATGCAAACCTCTCCGAAGGTCCGATAGTAGCATTTGTAAACTCGATCATTACCAAAGCTGTTCTTACTGAAGTCAGTGATATTCATATAGAGCCCTACGAGAAGTACCTCAGAATAAGATACAGGCGGGACGGCAAATGCTTCGTGGTCAGAAAGCTTCCAAAGAAAGTGCAGCCTCAAATCATAAGCAGACTTAAGATAATGGCCACTATGAATATAGCAGAGAAAAGAAAAACTCAGGATGGTCGAATCAAGGCCATAATCGATGGGAGGTCAATCGATTTCCGTGTAAGCGCGGTACCCACCATCAACGGAGAGAAAATCGTTTTGCGTATCCTTGACAGGGGCAGCCTGGAGCTCGACCTCCGGGAACTGGGTTTTCCCGAAGATGCACTTAAAGTTTTTCTTCAGGGAGTCAGTTCTCCATACGGGATCGTTCTGGTAACAGGCCCTACTGGAAGCGGCAAGACAACCACTCTTTATTCTGCTCTGAGCTCACTGAATACGGCTAATGTTAACATTCATACAGCTGAAGAACCGGTGGAGTACAGTATTGAAGGTTTAACTCAGTCTCAGATAAATTTCAGTAAAGGTTACGATTTCGCCGCAGCTCTGCGAGCCATTCTCAGGCAGGATCCGAATATAATTATGGTGGGTGAGATAAGGGACTTCGAAACTGCCAGTATAGCTATAAAAGCTGCACTCACAGGGCATCTGGTTTTCTCCACCATACACACGAATGATGCTCCCAGTACTGTGAACAGACTGATCGATATAGGTATCAAGCCATTCCTGGTTGCATCGGCAGTTAGAACGATTATGGCTCAGAGACTTGTCAGAAAGATCTGCAAATACTGCAAGAAGCCGCATGAATACTCGGATGAAGAATACAGGGCAGCAGGTGTTGACCCCACTGAAATGGTTGGCCATATAACATATAAGGGTAAGGGGTGCAGTAAATGCAGCGGTTCCGGTTACAAGGGAAGAACAGGTCTTTACGAAGTGCTTCCAATTGATAAGAATGTAAAACAGTCCATTATCGAAAAGGTAACCGCCGGGCAGCTGCGCGTTATGGCTGTTCAGAACGGGATGAGAACGCTGAGAATGGATGCTGTTGCCAAGCTGAAGGCGGGAGTTACGACGCTTGAGGAAGTTACAAGGGGAACCGCTGAGGATGACAGGGAAATACTGAGAGCCGAAGAGGAATTGAAGAGCAGAAATGCTCCGCAGAAAGAGGAAGGACATTCAGCCTGATATGATTATTAAGACTCTTTTGAAGGATATGATGGAAAGAAGGGCTACCGACCTTCATCTTACGGTCGGGTCACCTCCCGTTATCAGGATAGACGGTGAGCTGGAAAGGATGGAGTACGATCCTCTTACACCCCAGGATACACAGAACCTTGTTTACAGCCTGATAAAGGATGATCAGAAGAAGAAATTTGAGCTTGAGAAGGAGCTTGACTTTGCCTTCAGTGTAAGGGGCCTTTCCAGATTCAGGGCCAACGTATTCTTCCAGAGGAGTTGCGTCGCCTGCGCCATCAGGTCTATCCCGCATGAGATCCTTTCTTTTGATGAACTGGGTCTCCCGAGTGTCGTAATGGACTTCTCAGAAAGACGGCAGGGTCTGATTCTTGTCACCGGCCCGACAGGATGCGGAAAATCAACTACACTTGCATCAATACTCCGGAAGATAAACGGCACAAGGCATTGTCATATCATAACCATCGAGGACCCTATAGAATACGTGCACCATCACGATAAGGGTATCGTTAATCAGAGGGAGATAGGGCAGGATACCAAGTCCTACAGCAACTCTCTGAAGTACGTACTTAGACAGGATCCAGATGTGGTTCTGATCGGTGAGATGAGGGACAGGGAAACCATGCAGGTTGCCCTGAACATTGCCGAGACAGGTCACCTTACTCTGGCTACGCTGCATACAAACTCCACATATGAATCCATCAACAGAATCATCGACTCATTTCCTGCGTCACAGCAGGATCAGGTCAGAAGCCAGCTGTCATTCGTTATCATAGGCATACTTACTCAGCAGCTTGTACCGAAAGCCAGAGGGTCGGGCAGATCGCTGGCGGCGGAGATACTTGTATGCAACCAGGCAGTCAAGGCAACTATTCGGCAGGATAAGCTTCACCAGATATACGGGCTTATGCAGGCCGGTCACAAGTATGGCATGCAGACGATGAACCAATCCCTCTTTAACCTTTACAAAGATAAGGTAATAACCAGAGAGGTTGCTCTGGAGCGATCCCACGATGTAGCGGAACTTGAACAGATGGTAGCAACTGGAAGAGACATCATCTAGGAATAGGAGGCGGAAATGCCTGAGTTCAGATGGGAAGGAACAAACAGGGCCGGCAGAAAAATGTCGGGTAAAATTTCTGCCGCTAAAAAGGCAGAAGCGGAAGCAATCCTCACTCAGAGGGGGGTGAATGTTTCCAAGATCAAGGGTAAAGCATTCGATATAGCCACATTCGGTGTAATAGGGTCAGGTGTTAAGGACAAAGAGCTGTCGACATTCACAAGGCAATTCGCCGTGATGATCGACGCTGGACTTCCACTTGTCAAATGTCTTCAGATACTCGCTCGACAGCAGGAAAATAAGGTTTTCCAGCTGATCATCGAGGAAATTTCGGGAGACGTCGAGAAGGGAGGAACCCTGGCTGATGCCATGGGTAAACATAGTAAGGTTTTCACAGATCTCTATGTGAACATGGTTGCGGCAGGTGAGCAGGGTGGTATTCTGGATACCATTCTTAACAGACTTTCCACACACCTTGAAAAATCAACAGCCCTCAAAAGCAAGATAAAATCGGCCATGATGTACCCTATGGTCGTTCTGATAGTTGTGATAGTGGTTGTAATGGCTCTTCTGCTTTTCGTCATACCTATTTTCCAGCAGATGTTTGATGACATGGGCGGTTCACTGCCGGCGCCTACGCAATTCGTTGTGAGCCTTTCCGAATTTGTACAGGGGAACGTCCTCCTTATCCTTTTAGGATTTGCCGCTCTGATAACCGGTTACAAGATGTATTACAAAACTAAAAGCGGAGAGAAGGTTATTGATACGGTTAAACTCAAAATGCCGATCTTCGGCATACTGCTTAGAAAGATGTCGATAGCCCGTTTCTCGAGAACTCTGGGTACCCTTATATCAAGCGGTGTTTCCATACTTGATGGTCTCAGTATAACCTCCAAAACATCGGGGAACAGGATTATTGCTGATGCGATAATGGAAGCACGGACCAGCATCTCCGGAGGTGAGAATATCTCCAACCCGCTGCAGGCTTCGGGTGTTTTCCCCGGTATGGTAACCCAGATGATAGCGGTAGGAGAAGAAACCGGAGGAATCGACACCATGCTCTTGAAAATAGCCGATTTCTACGAGGAGGAAGTGGACACGGCTGTAGCAGGTCTTACGGCAACACTGGAACCGATCATGATAGTTATTCTGGGTGCTATAGTCGGTGGTATTGTTATTGCCATGTACCTTCCGATCTTCGACATGATCGGTGCTGTAGGAGCCTGAGAATACGATCAACAGCGGTGTTAAACCTCTGCTGTTTTGAAGAACTGCGGGAGTATGCATAAGGATATACTGACGATGACGCGCCGCACCTGGTTCCAGGTGGGGCGCCTCATCGTATTCGGTCTCTTCGTGATTTTCGGCATACTGTTCCTTGGATGGGCAAGTGTAGGAAGAGTCTATTCCATCGTAGGTTCCGTCGTTATTCTCTCACTATTTCTGGATTTCTTTCTAAGAAGAATCCTGCGGGAGAGAGAATGGCAGGTCTGGGTCCAGTTCATCCTGGATTCCATCCTGGCATCGATCCTGATTCGAATTGCAGGCGGTTTCGACGGTCCCTTTACCGCATTCTTCTTTATTCATACTTTCACAGCAGGTATATTCCTTGGTATTCGCGGCGGTGTAACAATAGCTGTGCTGGATGCTCTCATGATCGCATCCATGGCTTTCGTATCAATTTCCAGCCTGGCTGATGCTACGCCCACCGGGAGTGCTTTTGAGAGACTGGTGCATGCTGTCCCCTCGAATATTTCTTTTCAGTACGCTCTTCTTTTCGTGATGATATACGCTGGATTCCTCACTATTACAGGACTTGTATCAGGATACCTGTCACAGCATCTATTGCTTGAAAAGGGTAGGTCTGAAGGAATCCTGAGGCAGCTCAGAGAAGCCAGAACCATGTCCCGCGAAATACTTGAAAGTCTTTCGGACGGGATACTCGTCATAGACAATTCAGGAAATCCAGTTAGCATCAACCAGTCCGGTCTTAAAATCCTGTCACTCGGTAGTAAATGGCGTGAACGGGTATGCAATACGGACATCTATACGATGCTGAAGGAATTTCAGCTTTCCGAAGGAATGCCTCCTGTGATAGAGTTAAGTATTGATGAGGCGATTCTGGAATGCAGAATGGGCACATTCCTTGACCATGAAGGTAATTCGGCGGGAGCCCTCGTGGCCATGACCGACATAACCGAAACGTTTGAGCTGAAGAGGCAGCTTCAGGAGCAGGAAAAACTTGCGGCAATCGGCCGGCTTTCAAGCACCATGGCTCACGAAATAAGAAATCCTCTGGCATCCATGAGCGGCGCTGCTCATATTCTTCAGATGGGAACGCTGGACTGGAAGAAAACGGACAGAATGACCGAACTGATCAGCCATCAGGCGAAAAGGATATCGGAGATAATAGAGGGGTACCTTGAGCTGTCCCGTGAGAGTAACGTTTCCTATACGAATTCCGTATCACTTGCAGCTGTTGTAAATGAAGCAATTGATGTGGCCAGTCAGGGCTTCGCTGGACTGATCGAGATAGAATCTCACATTGGGGGTGATTTCATTGTATTCGGCAATCAGTCAAGACTCGTGCAGCTGCTTACGAATATCATGCGTAACAGTGTCGAAGCTTTTGAAAACTTATCTGATGGGAAAATCACCGTTTCCCTTGTAAAATCTGACATGGACGGTATGGCTGAACTCAGCTTGCATGATAACGGACCTGGAATACCTGATAGAGTTCTGACCCAGATATTTGCCCCGTTCTTCACAACAAAGAAGGAGGGAACAGGTCTCGGGTTGTTCGTAGCTCGGAAAGTGGCACGTGATCACAGAGGCCGGATTGATATCGAATCAGAACCGGGAGAAGGTACTGTTGTCCGAGTAAGCATTCCTATAGCGCCGCCTGATGCTGTAACAGCGGAAACTGGAGGGAATTAGCCATGCGTAAATCTCTTTCTGTAATGATCGTTGATGATGAGAAACCTATGCTTGAATGGCTATCCATACTGCTGGAAGAGCATGGATACGATGTGTCATGTTACTCGACAGGAGAACAGGCTGTAGAAGCCGGTTCAGTATCCATGCCGGATATACTTGTTGTGGATGTAAAGATGCCCGGAATTAGTGGTTTCGATGTTCTTACACGGCTTCAGAAGATATCCCCCGGTCTTATCAGTATAATAATGACAGCCTTCTCAAGCGTTGACTCGGCAGTTAAGGCAATGAGGAGGGGAGCGACGGATTATCTTGTTAAGCCCTTTGAGGTTGATCAGCTTCTGATAGCGATAGAGAAAGCCCTCAGCGAAAGGGATCTTAAAAGGGAGAACCTGGAACTCAGAAAAAGGATCCGATCGAAACACCCCGTCGAGGAGATAATTGGAAAATCCAGATCCATCGTTGAACTGCTTGAAAAAGTGAGGATGGTTGCGGACAAGAACAGCACGATAATCATCACCGGCGAAAGCGGTACGGGCAAGGAACTAATAGCAAGAGCTATTCACACCACAGGACCCAGATCTGAACTGCCTTTCATGGCGGTCAGCTGCGGAAGCTTTTCCCGCAGTCTTCTCGAAAGCGAACTGTTCGGTCACATGAAAGGATCGTTCACAGGCGCTTACAAGGACAAGGAGGGGCTTCTTGTTGCAGCAAGGGGAGGGACTTTCTTTCTGGACGAAATAGGTGAACTCGACAGGGAACTTCAGGTAAAACTGCTAAGAGCACTTCAGGAACGTCAGGTGCTTCCAGTCGGCGGGACAAAACATGTCCCCTTCGAAGCCAGAATTATAGCGGCCACCAATGCCGATCTTGGTAAAATGGTTAAGACCGATGATTTCAGAGCGGACCTCTATTACAGGCTTAACGTTATTCCTCTCCATGTTCCCGCACTGAGGGAAAGAAGATCTGACATTCCCTTTCTTCTGGATAAATTCCTTGAAGACTACTCCGGTGAAACGGGTGATCAGCTTAAAACTATTACGCCCGAAGCAAGAAAGATACTTTCTGATTACAGCTGGCCAGGAAATGTACGTGAGCTTGAAAATGTGGTTGAACGTCTTTGTGTGATGACACAGGGCGGGGAAATAGCAGCGGATGACATACCGGACTTCATCAGGTATCCCGGTGAAACGGAACCTCATACCGCGGATTCTCGGATCACGGCTGAACAGTCTTCCAGGAGGAACCCCACTCTGGATGAGATAGAAAAAGCTTACACTCTGTACGTGCTTGAACACCAGGCGAGGGGACAGAAACGTCTTGCTGCTAAGATCCTTGGTATTAACGAGAGCACTCTTTACAGGAAGCTGGAAAAATACGCAAAGAGTAATGATGATCCATGACGCATAGTCATTGGAGTTCGCGTTCAATTGTAGCAGCACTCTGCTTCCTGATGGTATTTATCATTGCTATTCTAACCGGTCAGAGGGGCATCCCCATTGAAGATGGAGGAGAGTTTCTTACCGTTGCCCGGCTTGGAGGTATCAACCATCCTCCCGGCCTTCCCCTTCTTAGCCTTCTATCAAGATTGTCATGGATTCTCTTCGGCTCGGAGGGTTTGAAAGTGCTGTTTGCGCTTGCTGCTGCATCAGCTCTGATCATGATAGCAAATAAATATACTCTCTCCGCACTGCTCTTCCTCTCCGGGGTTCTTCTGCTGCCTTCGGTCGCCGGAAGACTTCTTATCTGGGATGCTTACGGTATACTCTTCCTTATTTGCACGGTTGCATATTTCAGAAAACCACCTTTCAATCTTGAAGCTGGATTCCTTCTTGGCCTTGCCCTTGCAATTCACCCGCAGGGGATTTTCCTTATTGTTCTTTTTGGATTCAAGCGTTCCTCGATATTGCAGTTCTTCTCCGGGCTCCTCCTTGGATTGAGTTTGTACATAGCTCTTCCCCTGTATTCAGCTTCGGGAGCAATTGTAGACTGGGGCAGCACCGGAACCGTGGGGAATTTTGTAAGGCAGATAACGGCGGGAGGATACAGGGAAGTATACGGCGGGAGGATGTTCGGTATTTCAATCGATATCCTTCTCCTGCATCTCGCAGTCCTCTGGAAAATTGTATGGCCCGTTCTGGTGCTGCCGCTCATCACAGGAGCAGTAGTGCTTTTCAGAAGCAATAGAAAACTGATGATCAGACTGGAAATACTGGTCGTTCTTGATCTGCTGTTTGTGGTCATTATCAACCCCATGGCAGCTGGGACTACCCAGACGGCAATACTCTCCCTGTTCGTAATACTGGTGCTTGCCGCAGCAGGCATGAATGCCATAAACAGCTGGAAGCGCCCGGCGGGTGTGATTGCCGCCGGAGCCGTTCTCGCTGCGGGAATTCTGCAATGGACCCCGCTTCCCGATCAGGAAAACGAAATTAAGGAGTACTTCACGTCTGCGCCTTTCGAATCGATTATCTTTTTCAGCAGCAACGATCTTCTTTACGGAGGATGGATTCTGAAATATGCGGAGGACAGAAGACCGGATATTGTCCTGCTCTCCACTGGAAATTTCTCCGGTTGGTTCGAACGTATGGCAACATGGTTCAACCCGGATGTTGATCTTTCTGCAGGTGTACTGGATGTTGGTGATTTCAGTATGTCCCGCGAGGAACTGGCCGGCAGGCTGATAAACAGAACTATTCAGGACAATCCGAATCGACCGGTCTTCACTGATCTCTGATGAATATGCGAACTGGTCTTGCATTATGCAATAGACGGCAATTATTATTAACCCACTTTATTGTATATAGGGGTAATAATATGTGCTCATGCGGGATTAATAACGATAAATCTGAGTTGGCAAAGATATTGCTTTGCTTTATAGTACGACTTAAAGATAAGTTTGTGTTAACGTTAACCTCAAGTCGAAAGGAATCAAAATGAAAAAGGGTTTCACGCTTATCGAGCTGATGATCGTTGTGGTCATCATTGGTATCCTTGCTGCCATAGCGATACCCAAGTTCTCCAGCGTAAAGGACCAGGCGGAGCAGGTAGCCTGCAGAAGCAACCTCAGGTCTCTCGGATCCGCTGAAGCCATGTACTACGGATCTTACAACGTATACGGTACTACTGGATCTCTTGATGCATCGGAAGTGATGGGAAATGCTGATGATATCACTTGTCCAGTAAATGGTTCAAACTACGTTGCAGTTCCAGCTGGTGACACGTACGTCATCCCATGTCCTGATGAAGCTGATGCTCCAATCACCCATGGTAGTATTGATGATGGTATAGTTTCCTGGCAGCAGTAAAAGTCTGATATTTCAGATTTTGTAAGCGGCGGGTTTCAAAACCCGCCGCTTCTTTATTGAGTACTTCCCGGTAACTACAGATTCAATGGACAAAACTTGAAAATTGTGTACCCATCGATATTCGCAACCGGTTCAAGTACATCTCCACGGCCGATTCTAGAAAAGAGTTCAACCTGATTCTCATCGTCAAATGGAGCGGGGTCACTCTCTCCTAGAATGACGTAATCTATATCCAGCTGTTTCAGGATCTCGATTTCATCTGTAATGCTGTTGTCCAGATATATATACGCGGATAAAGGATAGCGCCAAGAATTGATCCACCTGTGATTGGAAAAATAGCGCTTTGTCGCATAGAATGAGAGGATTGTTGAATTACTCGGAATATGATTATTCATCCATAGTGTTGCTTCCAGTTCAGGCTGTTCCGGAACTATTTGACAGCTGGACAATCTCCAATCCTTGATTACATAAGATTCGACCAGTCTGTTTCTGAACGATAATCCATAATGTTCCGTGGGTGAGAGAGAAGTATCATATATAAAGTAGATTACGACTGTTAGAATAGTAGCAAAAAGTAGGCCATGTTTCAAGTACCTGAACATATAGAGACCAAACAGAGTGGCAAAGGGAATCAGCATTATTCCGTATTTTGCGCCCCACCAGGCAGGATAGAACAGGATCAGAGAAATAGTTGCATAAACACTAAAACCCGCGAAAATCATTGCCCTTCGCGTAAGACATTTTCTCTTTACCGTGAGAATAAACCCTCCGAGCAGTAGAAAAACAGATGAATTCCAGGTCCCGAAGTAATGCCAGAGATTCTGAATGATTCCAACGGTCGGGTAGAAATCCGAACTTCTGTTGTTAAACGTATTATAAGTAAGATGTATCAGGGGCATTTGCCATTGCGGTTTCAGAAGTGTCTTGAAAAGTGTATACGGGTACAATAACGCCCCGGTATGGATGAACGTCCGCAATGCAAATATCAGAGGCAGTACTGCCATCAGGATAATACTTGAAAGAATGTAATTTCTGTCAGGTTTATTACGAATTATTATATATGTATACATTATTATAAATGGAATTAGTGCAATGTATACAGTCATTTTCGATGTCAGAGCCAGACCCATCACTGCAAACGCGGACAGGTCAGTGTGATACTCCTTATCCATCATCTGCTTCAGTAGAATAGTCAGAGCAACTGTAATGAAAAAAAGCGCAGTAGCATCGGGTTTTGCGAAGTGGCACCAGAGAAGAACTGTAGAGCATCCGGTTATACTGATCAATGCAGCAGGATACCATTTCCAACCGAATCCAAGTATTGCCATGCAGAGCAGGATCAGTGCAATGGTCATACTCAGTTCAAACAGCTGCCCCAGAATAAGCTGATCCACTCTATCAACTGCCAGTGAAGACGGCATCAGTAACAGCATCTCTGAAGTCATCGGAAAAGCGGAGAATACCGTTTCATCAAGAAAGCTAATCTGTCCCTCATTCAACCATCTGTCAGGTTGAACCAGATAGGTGACCTGAGTATCGTTGAATTCCATTTCCGGGCGCCCGGCCAGCATCAGGTTTGTAATCAGAATGTATCCTGCAAGCAGAGCAGGGAGAATGATTATTGGATGCCTGATGTGAAAACTGAAACCGGGGAAAGACTTCTTCAACCGAACATATAGTATAATCAGTCCGGTTAACGCTCCGGGTACGATCAAGATGGGCAAAATATTTCTTGTAAGTATATGAAGCAGTGAAAGGAGTACTGCTGCTCCCATATAAATAAGCATTCCCGGTATAACTGAAGGCATCAGTCTGAAGTACTTATTCATCACTCTGATTCGCATTATCAGTGAACCTGCGCCATAAAAGGCCAACCAGATAATTGCTATACGAAACAGTGACCAGACAAGTGAGTTAAGACTGAGCCAGTCAATCAGGGTTGTATCAGCCATTCATTAATCCTCGCTGCTTTTTGAAAAGCTGAAATCATGCTTCAGGTATTCAATTGTTATCGGCAGTCTTGAAATACCGGTATCCTGTTGCTCAACGGAAACGTAGTATTCAGCATTTGATTCATCCGTTGCGAGGACCGCATAAAATCCTGGATTCAGATTTGCAATCATGCTTTCTCCGGGCTGAAGGGCAATGCTGTCAAGGTAAATTCCATCTGAACCATTCTGTGGTACTATCTGCAGCTCTGTTATTGCAATTGGCAGACAGTTTTCTATAAGAAATGATCCAGTGCCGTTTCCTGTAATTCCAATCGGTGGTTCCGGAGCGGTTACCATGTTGCTGAAAATCGAAACGATGCGGTTCTCATGCGGTATAATGATATTATCTATGCTGTAAGTTCTACCGATCTGGTCGACAGCACTGACCGAATAGATACCTTTCTCCAGCCAGACAATGATGCTGTTCCCAGGGAATATTCTGAAGTTGTCAAGTACGATATCCTCATCAAGTTGTGCTGAAGAGAGTATGAGCGTATCCAGCGCAAATCCGTTAAGTGAATTAGTCAGGTTTAACAGGTACTGTCCATAATCAACATTTGGTCTTCCAAAAGTAATGTATTCCAGGTCAATCAGAATGGTATCTGGTGCATTTTTCTGAATATTCCCAGCGATACCGTAGGAGTTCCCCAATTCATCAAAAGCAAGGAGATTGCATTTTCCCGATGGCAGAGAAAAGGTAACAGCGCAATCCGGCTGAAGTGCTGTGGCTATCCAGCTATCGCCCTTATCCGGTTGATCTGAACCCCAGATATACAGGCTGACGATTTGTACATCTCTTACTCTGTTGATAAAGGTCAGATTATGTAAATTTATCCTATCTGGCAGGGAGCTGAATAGAAAGATAAAGATCAACGTTATATATAGATGAATAATGCGTTCCTTCCGAGAATATTGCCTTTGAATGAATATTCAGGATGTAGTTATGTTTTGCAAGTAACCGCTCGACGTTCTTGATAAGTGCCTATTGATTCCGAGTGTGTTTCTGACAATACTACATATGAGTATTTGCTATCCTGACTGCGTGCGATTGTGTATCACAATGTAAATACAGTGGTTAGTGGATAATCATCAACTCATTTCATGTGTAGAATTTACTAAGGAGACGATATAAAGGGTAAGACCCGAATTTGAATGAAAGGTCAAAGATGCCAATAGTGAATAAGAGAATTTATATAACAGGTGGGGCCGGTTTCATCGCAAACGCATTAATAGGAAAACTAATAGAAAATAATGAAGTAACAGTATATGATAATTTCTGGCGTGATTCATTGACAGGCAGCCCATATGCAACCCATAGGAATCTGGAAATAATAGAGGGTGATGTACTGGACTATGAAAAAGTCCAGAAAAGCATGAAGGGTGCTGATATTGTGATTCATGCAGCTGCAGTTGCCGGTATCGATACAGTTATATTAAGTCCGACAACAACCATGAAAGTGAACATGATAGGGACGGCAAATGTGCTTGAAGCAGCGAATGCAAATGCTGTTAAAGATCGATTTATTGATTTTTCAACTTCAGAGGTTTTTGGCAGTATGGCTTTCAAACCTACTGAGGATTCCGAGACCGTTGCTGGAAGCGCGGGAGAAGCTAGATGGACGTATGCTGTAAGCAAACTTGCAGGTGAGCATCTATCGGTTGCTTACTACAGGGAATTCGGTTTACCTGTTGTTTCGGTAAGACCTTTTAATGTTTACGGACCCGGTCAGACGGGAGAAGGTGCTATACAGGTTTTCATCAAAAGAGCTCTTAAGAATGAGGACATTTTCATATATGGTGATGGAAATCAAATTCGTGCATGGTGCTACATAGATGATTTTATCGATTGCTTATTAGAGTGCATTGAAAATCCTGTGGCAATCGGGGAATCATTCAATATTGGAAATTCACGTGCTGTTGTAACCACTTATGGCCTGGCGCAGACGGTATGCCGTGTCTTGCATTCAGAGTCCAGAATTATGTTTAAACCTGCTCTTTCAGCGGAGGTAGAGCTTAGAATTCCTTCAGTTGAGAAGACATATAGAATGCTTGATTTTAAAGCGAAGATCGATCTGGATGAGGGCATCAGAAGAACTGCGGAGTGGTTCAGAAAAAATGATTAGATTGGCGAAACCATTCATATCTGAAGCTGCTGTTAATAATGTGCTGGAGATATTCGAATCGGGCGATCTGGTTCAGGGTAAATATGTT
Organism: Candidatus Aegiribacteria sp.; assembly: GCA_023138735.1. Taxonomy (GTDB): domain Bacteria; phylum Fermentibacterota; class Fermentibacteria; order Fermentibacterales; family JCC-6; genus Aegiribacteria. The sequence continues at coordinate 39,841 of JAGLOY010000061.1, forward strand.
AAAGAATTTGAGATTGTCCTTCAGGATTATTTGAAAATTGATCATTCAGTTCTAGTCTCATCCGGAACCGCAGCTCTTCATCTCTCTCTGATGGCATTGGGAATAGGGTATGGTGATGAAGTTATTGTTCCGGCTTTTTCTTTCCCTGCAACCGCAAATGTAGTTGAAATTGTTGGCGCAAAACCTGTTCTGGTTGATATTAATCTTGATGATTACTGCATGAATGTCCCTGATATTGAAAAAGTAATTACGGATAAGACAAAGGCGGTCATTGCTGTACATGAATTCGGGCAATCTGCTGATATGGAATCGTTAATGCAGAGTGCACAAAAACATGATCTCATGGTAATTGAAGACGCTGCATGTGCTCTGGGCACTGAATACAAGGGGCAAAAGGTTGGATCATTCGGTGATATTGGTTGTTTTAGTTTTCATCCGCGCAAGGCAGTTACGACAGGTGAAGGCGGTCTGGTTGTTTCAAACAATCCGGATATCGCGGATGAAGTTCGAGCATTGAGAAACCATGGCATCTCTGGTAAAAGCGATATTATTCATCCGGGTTTAAACTATAGAATGACAGATTTCCAGGCGGCTGTTGGATCAGCTCAGATGGATTCTCTTGAAAAAGCAATTGAAATACGAATCGAAATGGCAAGAACTTATAACGAACTCCTTGCTGATTGCGATTACATTATAACCCCCGCCATATTTCCTGAAAGAAAGAACGTATATCAAACCTATCATATTCTTCTGCATGATCGAATCAACCGGGAAGAACTGATATCCTGTTTATATGAAGATGGGGTGCAAACGAATTTTGGTGCTAATGCATTACATTGCCTTACATACTATAGAGAGAAATATGGATACGAAGAATGTGATTTCCCTGTTGCCAGAAAAGCTTATGAGAAAGGGTTGGCACTGCCTTGTGGACCTCACATGAGTAATACTGATGTTGAATATATTTGTGGAAAACTGCTGGCTGATTATCAAACCGGATTCTACACAAAGGAATAGGATGGATGTCCTTGTAACTGGAGCTACGGGTTTCATGGGGAGGCATCTCGTCCGATTTCTTACGCGACAATCCGGACTTGAGTTATGGTGTATATCCCGGAACGGTGGGCAGGTTGACGGGATTCATGTGGACAGCGTTGATCTCACTTCGTATGAAGAAGTTGCGCAATGGCACAGGAACAAGCCGATTATTGATACAATCTTTCATCTGGCAGCATTGATCCCTTCATCTTCTGAATCATCGGAATCCGATGATATGTTCTTTAATAATCTACTTATGATGAAGAATATCATTTCATTGGGAGTTTCAGATAAGTCGTCAATTGTGAATATTTCCAGTTCTTCGATCTATTCTATGGATAATAATGTCCCGCTGACCGAAGATATGCTTCCTCAACCAGATAATCTGTATTCTTTGTCGAAATATACTGGTGAACTGTTATGCGATATCGCGCATATGCGATATGGTATATCTGCTGCAAATCTGCGGATATCCGCGCCGTATGGACCCTGCCAGAAAGTACAGACGGTTATAAATGTTTTTCTGAGGGCAGCATTGGAGTCAAGAGAAATTACTGTATTCGGCTCAGGTAATCGCACACAGGATTTTACATATATTGATGATGTGATTCAGGCGATATGGTTGGCCTGCCGGAAAAAAGCATCCGGTGCATATAACATTGCCAGCGGTAAAGCTGTAACAATGTGCGAACTGGCGAAAACAGTATTGCATGTTGAACCACAGAGCAAATCTGAAATCGTATACTCGGGCACGCCGGATTCTCAAGAAACCTGCAGAGGAGTGTTTTCCATTGAGAAAGCTCGGAATGTCCTGGGTTATGTTCCACAAACTTCATTGGAAAATGGATTGCTGCACTGCATGGATGCTATGAAAAACGGAGGATGAATTGCGGATTGGTGTTATCGCGGATATTCATGGCAATAGCTCCGGTTTGAGTGCTGTATTTGCTGATATGGAACGGTTGAATATCGAACATATTCTGATAGCCGGGGATTTCGTTGGTTATTATCCCTATGTGAACGAAGCATTCAGTCTTCTTCGATCGAAGAATGTTACTTGTGTACTGGGTAATCATGATTGCTATCTGTTGGATAGGATATCGGTTTCAGAGGATCTCAGACTCTCGTACAAGCTGGATTATATCGAGCGGATTATTTCGGAAAATAATATGGAATGGTTATCCGGTTTACCAGTTCTCAGAAGATTTGAACTTGGAGGATTGAACTGGATCCTGTGTCATGGCAGCCCATGGAGTATTGAAGAATATATATATCCTGACAGCAGTGATCTTGAGCGTTTTGCCGAACTTGAAGCGGATATTGTTGTTATGGGTCATTCTCATATCCCTATGGTTCACAGAGCGGGGGATGTATTACTGGTAAATCCCGGTTCCTGCGGTCAACCGAGAGATTACAATCCTTTAGCGTCCTATGCTGTTGTGGAAACCGAAATTCGTGAGGTTGAGATCAGGCGCGTGCCATACGATGTTAATACTGTCTGTAAGCGTTTAGCGGAGGAAGGTTACGAACAGGAGCTCATTGATATTCTAACACGAACGAGCGGGGAGTGATCACTATGCAAGCTTGTTCACCTGACATGGTGAGTGTAATCATTACAGGTGTCAGCGGTGGCAGTATTGGTAATGAACTGATAAAAGCACTGCGACTGGCAGAAGCATCATATCACATAATAGGTGTTGATATGAACCCGGCAAGTCTTGGATTGTATCAGGCAGATGAATCCTGCATCGTGCCCCTGGCTTTGGATCCCGAGTATGTTGATGTTCTATTGGAACTCTGTGAGAAGAAAAATGCCAGAGTACTGATTCCTGGCTCAGAACCTGAAATGAAGATAATTTCAGCAAATCGTCAACTTTTTACAGAAGCCAACATATTAACATTGATCAATAGTGCATATGTTATTAATTTATGCACAGATAAGTGGAAAACAATCAATTTCCTGACTGAAAATGGATTTAATTCTCCAAAATCCGTATTGCTGAAGAATGAGGATGACTGCACAAAAATAGAAAAAATGCCCGTTGTAATTAAACCATCTACAGGCAGTGGCGGGAGTAATCTTGTGTTTATCGCTCAGGACATTGAAGAATCGCGTTTTTTTGCCCGCTACATTCTTAAAGCCGGGATGTTGCCCATTGCTCAGGAATACCTGGGTGCATTTGATGAAGAGTATACTGTCGGTGTTCTGACAACACTCGATGGAGAACTGGTAAGTTCCCTGGCAGTACACCGCCGTATAATGAGTGGACTTTCCAACAGGATGAAGATAAATGGCCGTGTTGGTAAATATGCCGGAAAGACACTCGCAATTTCCTCCGGTATTTCACAGGGAGCAATAGAAGACCTGCCTGAAATTCGTTCAGAATGTGAACGTCTGGCTGCAGCCTTAGGCTCAAAAGGTCCACTTAACATTCAACTTCGAGTTGCTGACGGAAAGGTTTACATTTTCGAGATAAATCCTCGGTTTTCAGGAACAACTGCATTTCGTGCACTGGCAGGTTGTAACGAACCTGACATTCTAATTCGTCATCATTTATTCGATGATTCGTTCCGCCCTGTATCTTACGAATATGGCGAAGTGGTTAGAGGGTTGGTTGAAAGATTTATCCCCCCTGAAGAATTATCGAATCATGTCTATCTATGTAAAAAGAGGAGCGAATCATGATGGATAGAAAACTGTCAACCAGGATTAAGCAGGCAAACATTGAATATCATTCCAGCATGGCATCCACTTACAATATCGAACAACCTCACTATCAGGCTGAGAATACAAACCGTGTAGAGAAAATTATCAGTGACCTTGCTGAGAAAACAGATGGCGGAAATCTGCTGGACATAGGCTGTGGAACAGGATTTGTAATCGATATAGCAAAGAAGTACTTTGATAGAGTTGTAGGCATAGATTTAACTCAAGCGATGTTGGATGAGATCAATCCGGCTGAAAATGTGACGGTATATATCGGTGATTCAGAAGATATGCAGTTCGATGATGAATCTTTTGATGTGTGCACAGCTTATTCTTTTCTGCATCATCTGCCTGATTTTGAACCGACAGTGAATGAGGTTTTCCGCATTTTACGATTTGGCGGATATTTCTATAGCGATGCCGATCCTAACTGTTTCTGCTTTTCGGAACTTGAGAAAACCTCAACTGATAATTCTGAGATATCTGAATGCCTTGGATCGGAGATTGAGGCTATTCAGGATGTATTCAGCATTCTGGCAAAGAAGTACAATATCTCTGAAGAGACTGTAGTTATGGCGGAGTATCGGGATCTATCCAAAGGAGGAATTGACCCATACGAGCTGATTGAGCTGTTTGAAAGTACTGGTTTTAAATCAGCTGTTGCCCATCTGGTATGGTTTCTTGGTCAGGGACATATCATACATAGTATATCCTCGGAGACAGCATTTGCGATTGATGACTATCTACAATCCATGCTGCCGGTAACCAGGAATCTTTACAAATATTTTACAATAATCGCTCAAAAGTGAATCAGATCGTAGAAAAAGAATGATGAATGAACTGGTCGTTATTATCAATTATGGGATGGGCAATCTAGGGTCTATTCAGAACATGCTCAAGCACGTAGGTGTAGAATCAACTATTTCTGATAACATTACAGATATTGAGAATGCAGATAAGCTGGTTCTATCGGGTGTGGGTGCTTTTGACAGCGGGATGAAGAATATATCTGACCTTGGTTTTATATCTGTTCTTAATAGCAAGGTTCTTGATGATAAAACACCAATTCTTGGAATCTGTCTTGGAATGCAGCTGTTCGCTCAAAGCAGCGAAGAGGGAAAACTATCGGGTTTGGGATGGATAAATGCTGATACGGTAAGATTCAGCTTTGCTGATGAATCCTGTAACTTGAAAATTCCTCATATGGGATGGAATCATGCAAATGTTCAAAGAGATAGTGAATTAATTAAAGATGTATCTGAAGATTCTCGCTTCTATTTTGTTCATTCCTATCATTTAGACTGCAGGGAACTGGAAAATGTTATTTGCACGACACATTACGGTTACGATTTTCCATCAGTTGTTGAGAAGGAGAATATCTTTGGTGTTCAATTCCATCCAGAAAAAAGCCACAAGTTCGGCATGAAATTACTGAGTAATTTCGCTCAGATTGTCTAATATGTTAATGACGAGGGTGATGCCATGTCTGCTTGTTGAGAATGGCAGATTGGTAAAGACTGTAAATTTCAAGAATCCGTCTTACGTAGGTGATCCTGTCAATGCGATAAAAATATATAACGAAAAAGAGGTTGATGAACTGGTTCTGCTGGATATTGTTGCAACTTCTGAGGGAAGAGAACCGTCTTTTGATCTCTTATCTAACGTTGCTGATGAGTGTTTTATGCCCCTTACATATGGCGGCGGTATCAGGGAACTTGATGATATTAAGGAAATATTCAGCCTTGGAATTGAGAAGGTTGCCATCAACAGTTTTGCGGCGCAAGACCCGGGATTCATCAGAAAAGCGGCAGAATTATTTGGAAATCAGAGCATCGTTGTCTCGATCGATGTAAAGAAATCCATGTTCGGAAAATACGCAGTTTATACTCAAAGCGGCCAAAAAAACACCGGCTATAACCCGGTTGAATACGCCGCTGAAATGGAAGAAATGGGGGCGGGTGAGATACTTCTAAACTCTATCGACAGAGACGGAACCTGGAAAGGTTATGATATTGCATTAATTCGCGCAGTGACCGATGCCGTGAATATTCCGGTCATAGCCTGTGGAGGCGCGGGAAATGTGCAGGATTTCGGTAACGCAGTCAGCCAGGGCGGTGCATCTGCTGTTGCGGCAGGCAGTATGGTGGTTTACTCGGGGAAGGGATTAGGTGTCCTGATCAACTTCCCGAAACGAATCGAATTAAGAGAAGTATTTGGAGAGACAGTATAATGATATGTTCCCGCTGCATTTATGATGACCACATACCATATATAACTTTCGATTCAGAAGGAGTATGCAATTATTGCCATCGGTTTGACCAATTGGAAGAAGAATACCCCAAAGGTGAACAAGGGTGGAAGAAACTAAAATCAATTGCGGAAAAGATTAAAAAAGATGGCATTAAGAAACCCTACGATGTTGTTATTGGTGTCAGTGGCGGCTGCGATTCTTCCTATATGGTATTTCTCGCAAAAGAACTTGGCTTACGTCCCCTGGCCGCACATTACGACAATACATGGAATTCGAAGATTGCTGTAGAGAATATTAACAATGTCCTGAGCAGCCTTGAAGTGGATCTTTTCACTCATGTTGTGGATAATCGTGAGTATTGTGACATTTTCAAATCATTTATGAAAGCCTCAGTTCCTGAGATTGATTGCCCCTCCGATATAGGTTTAGCAACAACCCATTACCTGGCATGTGAGAAGTATGGAATAAAATATATCTTTGAGGGGCATAGTTTCAGAACGGAAGGAATAACACCGCATGGCTGGGTATATATGGACGCGAAGTATATTGACACTATTCAGAAACAATTTGGTTCATATAAGATAAAAACATTTCCTAATCTATGGTTGTCAAGCTGGTTAAAATGGACTGTCATTAAAGGGATCAAGAAAATCAGACCCATGTATTACATCGATCATAACAAAGAGAAAGCGAAAGAATTCTTAAGCAAAGAGTTCGGATGGCAGTGGTATGGTGGTCATCACATGGAGAATAGAACAGCGTATTTTGCAAATAACTATTTTCTCCCCCTTAAATTCAACATTGATCTGAGATATCCTGAATTTTCTGCCCTGGTCAGATCAGGTCAAATGACAAGAGAAGAGGCTCTGTCGAAGATAAAGGAACCCAAACCATTCGATACCAGTATATTGGATGAAGTTAAGAAGCGACTTGATTTTACTGATGAAGAATTTGAAGAAATAATGAACCTGCCATTGAAATCCTATCGAGATTACAAAACCTACAAGCAGACTTTTGAACGATACAAGTGGTTTTTCTGGACCATGTATAAGCTGGATCTGGTTCCAAAAAGCTTCTATATGAAATACACATCAAAGTACAAATAGAATTATGAAATGAAGAGAAAAAAAAGAATACTTCTGGGAATTGGTGAAATAGCCGGATACTATACAAACCTGAAAAAGGGTCTTGATGAGCTTGGTGCGAAATCTTACTTTTTCAGCATCGATGCCCATCCATTCAGATACGGTCACGGAGATAAAAGGGAAAGACTGTATATGCGAATGGTCAGATATTTTCTGCAGAAGAAAATATCATCAAAGAAAAGGAAATCAATCCTTGAAATCTGGTGGACACTGTTACTGGTGCTGTCCATATTCCCCTTGAGATTGAGTATCTTCATCTGGTCATTGTTCTGGTGTGATGTTTTTGTCTTTCATGGAACATCCTCCTTCTTTCATGGAACCTCTTCCTTTTTTGAAATGTATGATTTGCCGATATTGAAGCTTTTTGGCAAGCGTATAATCTGGATTTTTCACGGCAGTGATACCAGGCCAGCCTATATCAGCGGGTCCAGTGTTTCGAAAAATTATGGCTGTTCTATAGAAAAATGTATCAGGATTGCACAAAAACAGAAGAAGTGGATTAAACGAATAGAACGGTATGCTGATGTCATTATCAACCATCCTACAAGCTCTCAGTTTCACGAAAAGAAGTTTGTACAGCACTACGTTATAGGAATTCCAATCTATAGCAGATACAAAGCCGAACATCATGAAGCAGCTGTGGTAGATAAGAAATTGCGAATTGTCCATGCGCCTTCTTTTTCCGAATGCAAGGGATCGAGCAGATTTCGCAAGATCATGAATAAAATGCGGGAAAAAGGTTATTCGTTTGAGTATATAGAAATAGTCGGGAGACCGAATTCCGAGGTCTTAATGGAACTGGCTGACTGTGACTTTGTTGTTGATGAACTTTATTCCGACATTCTGATGGCAGGGCTAGCTACAGAGGCCGCATTTTTCGAGAAACCTTCAGTGGTAGGTAGTTATGCTTCCATGGAAGATATGGGACATTTGAATGAGAAATTGATTCCCCCAACTGAATTTCACCACCCGGATGAAATCGAAGATGCAATAGAAAAACTGATAACAGATGAACAGTACAGACTTGAACTTGGTAAAAAAGCCGGAGATTTCATTACTGAAAACTGGGCACCTGGAAAGGTTGCAGAACGGTTCCTTCGAGTTGTCAATGATGATTATCCTGAAGAATGGCTTTTTGACCCTAAAGATATTCGTTACCTTCACGGTTGGGGTTTGGATGAGGAAAATGTTAGAAGTCTGATAAGGCAAACTCTGGAGTTTGCTGGGAAGGATGGACTTAATCTGTCCGATAAGCCTGAGCTGGAACAGAAATTCATCGAATTTGCTAACGATGAAAATTGATAAACTAAAAAAGAGCTGGTACAGCAGAGTTCTTCTGGTCATCGTACTGGCAGCGGTTATCTGGGTTGTATGGAAGAATGTTTCAGAGATATCCAGCTATAGTTTTGAATTCAAGTACAGTTATTTTATTGCAAGTTCTGTCGTCATTATACTGAACTACCTTTTCTGTTTCTTAATCTGGCATTGGCTGACGGCTTCCTTCGGTTTACATGTTCCGATATTCAAAGCAGCGCGAGGGTGGTTCCTTTCGTATCTTGGTAAATACGTTCCCGGCAAGATCGCTCTCCTGCTAGTGCGAATGGATGCATACAGTGGCTATTCAGGTAAGAAAGTTGCAATAGCTACGATAGTGGAATACATTGTAGCTCTTATTGCTGCATGCCTTGTAGTACTTGTTTCTATGTTGTTTTCACCGGAAATAGTACCCGATTATGTCCGATGGGTTGCAGTTCTCGGAACTGTTTTACTTCTTGCTGTTCTGTATCCGCCGGTTCTGAAAAAAGCTGTAAATCTGGTTCTGAAACTGATAGGAAAAGCTCCTCTGGAGGAAATACCAACATTCACAAAAATTCTACTTCTTGTTGGAACCTATATTATTGCTACTCTCATAGCTGGCTTTGCACTATTTCTTATACTGAATTCTCTCGCAGCGGTGAGTTTCAAGTATTACATTGTCATAACCGGCGTTTACGGTATTGCAGGTCTGGTTGGTCTGGCAGCGTTTTTTGCACCAAGCGGGATAGGTGTGCGCGAAGGTGTACTGTTTCTTATACTTCCTGCATTCATCCCAGAACCTGCTGTGATCGTTGGTGCGATTGCGATACGATTGATCACTACTGTTACGGAATTACTTCTCGCTGGATTCTTTGTTATCATGGAGCATATACATTCAAGGCGTAAGCTCGAACAGAACATAGCGATCAACAGTCAATAGAGGATTGAGTTTGAAGGAGACAAAGCATCTCCATTGCTCAAGTTCATCAGCAGATAATTCAGGAGTTACGTTTATTGAAGTCAGAAACATGTCCATTGCCAGATGGGTTACTCCTCTTTCCCTGAGATTGATTGCGATATCCTCAGAATCCATTCCGGCCCATAGCATCTCCATCAATTCAAAGGGCACCACTGCATGATCGAAAACAGCGTATCCGGGAAAATAGAACGGACGATTCATATTGACCATAAGTGTGGTGTCACTTTCAGATATATAACCGTCACATTCCTGATAAAAACCATAGTAGGGCGTGTTTTCATCAAGATATGCTCTCTCATCCTGAAATTCCCATGGCCTCTCATGGTCATATAGGGTAAAGTATTTTTCCGCAGACCAGATTAAGCATATGGTAATCAGAACACCCACTGCTATTTTCATGGTTTTGTTCCTGTAAAGCAGAAAGCTCTCGAGTGCTTCGGCAACCGGAATGGCAAGCATTGCTAGGCCCGGAAGAAGGTATCGAACCCTGACAGCTGCTCCATTTGCGATCAGTGCGATGATTATGTAAAGAAACGGCAGCAGAAGTTTTTTCCTTTTATTCTTCAGAATTGGAAATGCAAGAATCGTACCCGCCAGCAGTAACGGTCCGCTTGACCCGTCAAAAAGTGCAGGATTATTCCATTCACCCTGAAGCGATATCCTCACCGGAAGAAGCAGATAATCCACAATCCCATTGAGAGACGTACTGACTGTATTTATGGCGTAGTATTGGGCCGCTCTGTTGCTCAGGGGAATATTCGGGCCGAAGAGACCCCTGAAAAGCGGATATACCGGATTACCCCATTGCAGGATATTCGGAACCGCCCAGCATGCTGTGGTTAATAAAGCGGCAAAGACGCAATGGAAGATCACTTTCCTGGTCATATTCCTGAAGAAAAACGGCAGAAGCAGACAGACAGATACCAGCACAATGAATCCGTTGTATTTACAGCAGCTTGCGCCTCCGGCCCAGATAACCGCAAGGACGGGATTACCTCTTTTTCTGATAAGTTCTACATAGGCCAGCAGAGAAAAGAAAACAAGGAAAGAATCCGAATAACTCCATGTTGCATTCCTGACAAGCTCAGGGATACTCATGAGCACTATCAGAGAGAGAACCGCTGTTATTCTTCTTCCTTTTCGAAGGAAATATCCTGTAAGTACAGAGCAGCCGGCAAGGAATCCAAGCAGACTTACTGCTCTTGAGACTCCGAATCCGAATGTTCCTCCTGCCATTGCGTAGAACGATTCAACCAGATATGGATAGCTGAAGACTCCGGACCACTCCGGCCTGATAATCCTTCCTGCTTCAAGCCAGATCCTGGCTTGATAAAGGTGATGGATCATTGCATCTCTGGTAATCGGAGGAAGAAGTATCAGGGGGAACAGTATCAATCCGCAGAGTGCTATCATTACGCCGCCTCCGGGGATGCACAGGCGTCCGGGCCGAACCCATAGAAGCATTCCGACTGCAAGGATTACCCATAACAGGGAGGATGTCAGATATCCCGACCAGCCGGCAGCTGATACAAGGAAGAACATCAGCAGGATTCCTGCACCGAATTTTCCGGACCAGGATTCTGAGCGAGGAAGTGCAATAACTCCCCACCCGCTGATGGAGATAATCGCTGCTGATAAGAAGATGAAAGTACTGATTATTCCGATCATTTCAATATCTCATTGAGAGTAACCTATGGTGATTATCCCTTCAATTCGCGGTTGGCTTCCATATCGAACAGCATCGCGAAGAGAATGGACTGCATTCCGATGAAGGTGCAGAAAAGAATTGCAAGGGCGTTTATTTTGGGGATATATGAAGTCGTTGCCCAGAGATAGAGAAGCCGGACGATTAAAGGAATATCCAGGAGAAAAAGAATAAATCCGAAGGTATAGAAGAGAACAAGGGGGTGAAAATCGCGGATGATGTACTTCTGTATCATGCGGCGGAAAAAGAGCCGCATAAGAAGAAGAGGTAGTGAAAACAGAACCTTTGTTATTCTGATACCGCTTTTTTCTCCAATATCGTAAACCGGTTTGATAGGCACATCCATTACACGCATGTTGTAGATATTACAGGTTACAAGGAAGTCGTTTGGCATACCGTAGCGCGGATATATGTCCTCAAGGGGAAGCAAGTGGAGCGCTTTTTTATTCAAAGCCGTATAACCGGTCTGGGAATCGGTGACATGCCAGTAACCGGATGCGATTTTTGTCAGGAACGTGAGTACTGAGTTACCAAGGTAGCGAAGGCGGGGAATCTTTTTCCAGGCTTCTCCTGTAATAAGACGATTGCCTTTTGTATAATCGGTACGATCTTCCACCACCGGGTCAAGCAATCCGGGCAAGTCATCGGGGTCCATCTGTCCATCACCAGCCATTACAACGGCTATATCGATATCGTTCTCCCTGCACCAGATGTAACCGGTTCCTATTGCCTTGCCGACACCTCCGTTAGTCTGGTGCTTGATCAGAAGTATACGGTTATCCTCTTTTTCGAGATGCTGGACGATCTCTACAGTGCGGTCTTTACTCATGTCATCGATAACGATTATTCTATCGACATAATCCGGCATCGTTTGAACCGTGCGTTCGATCTGTGTTTCCTCATTGTATGCGGGTACAACGATACCTATTCTCTTATTCCTGTACATTGTGAATCAACCGTCCGTTTTCTTTCAGGCAGTATTTCATTCCACACCTGGGACATCGAATATTACTTTCAAATCCGGGCAGGATCTGCCCGCATTCACATGCCCATCCAACTCGCTTTGCTGGAACACCAACCATAAGGGCGTAATCAGGAACATCACCAGTTACTACAGCTCCGGAACCGATAAATGCATGTCTTCCAATTGTATTACCGCATACAATAGTAGCATTCGCGCCGATCGAAGTGCCCTCTCTGACTACCGTTTCTGCATAGAACTCCGACCCTCTCTGAGGATATTTGCATCGGGGGTCTTTTACATTTGTGAAGACCATTGAAGGACCGCAGAAAACGTAATCTTCAAGAACGACCCCCTCGTAGACTGAAACATTGTTCTGAATCTTGCAGTGATTACCGATTATTACATTACTCTGAACGAAGACGTTCTGACCAAGGGTACACCCTTCGCCCAATTCAGCACCGGACATAATATGACTGAAATGCCAGATACTGCTCCCCTTGCCGATAACGGCACCCTTATCAACGTATGCAGATTCGTGAACAAAATAATCGCACATATCAACCCTTCTTTAATGCAAATCGATGAGAGTTTCTGTTTATTCCAATAGGAGCTGATTCGCGAATGTTATGTATCAGCTGTATGGATGGCCGCACATCTTCGATACCGAATCCCGATCCGGCAAGAGTTTTTTCGTACAGCTGAGTATGAAGCCCTGTAAATCCACTGGTGAATTCCAGCTCGTCATCATCAATAGTAATCATTCTACAGGCTGAAGGTTCGTTACTCTTATTGAACAGATGTGAATCATTTCTGTTTATTGAAAGAAACCATTTAACCCTTGCTTTCTCGAGTTCAAGAAATCCCGAACAGCGGGTTGGTTCGGAGATATGCACCTCATTTGTTTCTACAGCACCGAATATCCAGATAAGCATATCGTAGAAATGCACACCAATATTGGTAGCAAGTCCGCCTGAACGCTCTATATTGCCTTTCCAGGAATTCAGATACCAGGGACCGCGCGGCGTTATATATGTCAGTTCAATTTCATATTTTCTGCCGGGTTCATCCTTATCGATCCGTTTTTTCAGGGCGATGATTGAAGGGTGAAGACGCAGTTGCAGAACCGACCAGACACGACAACCTGTTTCTACTTCGAGTTCTGCAAGAGCATCAAGATTCCATGGATTCAGAACTATCGGTTTTTCACAGATTACATTGGCTCCAACACGGAAAGCCATTCTGATATGCGCGTCATGAAGATAATTTGGTGAACAGATTGTCATCCAGTGGATCCTCTTCTCTTCACCTGTTCTTCGAAGTTTCTCTATGTGCCTGTCGAACCTTTCAGGTTCTGGAAAAAATCTCGCATCCTGACAGTATCTATCCAGAATGCCCACCGAATCATGCGGATCCAGTGCAGCGACTATTCTATGTCCGTTGCTAGTAATAGCATCGAGATGCCTGGGAGCTATATATCCAGCGACCCCTGTTACTGCAAAATTTGCCACATTTATGCCTTTATTATCTGGTGTATTTTTCCTCTGTCACTTGCGACTGCCAGAGAAAATGATTTCCTTGTATTTCACCTGGCTGCCTGCTTTCTATAAATAATCATAATGTATCACTGGCCTGAGTCAATTCTGCCAATCGAGTATGCCTTGCAGATGGTTCTAGGCAAAACTGGAATAATGCAAGACAGTGATCAAACGCGTGGAGAAATATATCATATATATCGGAATAAACTGCGTATCTGTGTGCTGGTAAGCATTATGCTTTATAATTAGTCAAAAAGTAGTCAGTTACTTTTCAGTCTCCGAATGAGGTGGCCAAATGAACAGAAAAGGTTTTACGCTGATTGAACTCATGATAGTTGTAGTGATAATTGGTATTCTGTCATCCATTGCAATACCTAAATTCACGTCCGTCAAAGAACAGGCGAACGAAGCTTCATGTCGAAGCAACATGCATGCACTGGCAAATGCGGAAGCCATTTACTATGCGTACAACAGCACATACGGTCTTGTTGGGAACCTGGAAACTTCTGGTATTCTGGCCAATGCTGCAATATTGAGATGTCCCAAAGCGGTTCTCGGTTATGCAATTACGCATAACGGTGACAATTATGCTGTACCGTGTCCCAACGCCGATCCGAATCATGGGAGTATCGCGGATGGAATAGCATCCTGGTAGAGAACTGACAGATTCATAGACATTTTTCTTGTCAACTATGTTCTTCAAATACTAATATATCTTTTTCTGAGCTATGCACATACAGCTTGTTCCAGTTGAATTTGATTTGCCTGATGAGATCTGTTTGGCTTCTGATGAAAGGAATCGCTGAATTAACTTGATCGCAAATCCGCCGCTTAAACCATGTTCCTTTGCGGCTGCCTGTGTTTTCGTGCTTGTTGAGAAACCAAGACGGTATGGTGCAGCACGTAAAGCCAGAACAGGAAATACGAGCACACTGAAAAAGCATGTAATAAATAGAACATTGAAGTGTTCATTCAGTATTTTAACCAGCTCTTCAGGGTTGTAGCGACGGTAATGACCTGCACTGATATCACTTCCGGACCAGAGCCATTCAAACGCTGGTACGGTTATATACAGGTAACCTCCCGGTTTCAGGCGGGTGTAAACTTCAGTTAGAAATCTCCCATCTTCTTCAATATGTTCAAGTACATCGAATAAAGCGATGGCACTTAAAGAGTCTTCCGGGAAACCGCAGTCTTCGAGAGTTGCGCGGAAGACATTCGGGATATTTCTTTTTGTTTTAGCATTGTAAGCTCCGATCGGACCAGGCTCAATGAGAGCTGCTTCGAAACCTTCATCGAGCAATCTCCGGGTTACAAAACCATTGCCACCACCTACATCAAAAACAGAGCCTGTAGGTGGATACAGGTTCAGCGCTGCAACAATGCAATTGTTTCTGTGCTTGAACCAGAATGACTTATCCTCGATCTGGAAGTACTCCCTGTTCCCTTCATCTGGATATGAGATTTTCATTTGAGTAGTTCTGGTAACCCATATTCCGTGCGAATCAGGTGTCAGATTCTCAGCAAGGTCTGTTATCTTCATTGTTCTTCCTGTGCGACTCTGTAATCGATTAATGACTTCGTAAAGTGCTCATCATTGTTGATGAATAAAGTTCAGGATATTGCTTGTCAAGAAAATGTATGTGCATAGAAGTTGAAAATACGGAGCATTATCCTGCAGCCATCACCCTATCCTGAAGTTGACTGGGCAGAGTATGAAACAATATTATCAGGAAAGCTGGAAGAACCGTAAATGTCTTGAACTGGATTGTTGTTTGGACAATAGATTATGTTGAATCAATCATGAATTGCAGTAAACTGAAATTGCGATATTCGTCCCTTTCTATAGCTGCTATTGCTGTAAGTTTGCTTATATCTCTTTCCGTATTCCATCCCTGTCCTTACGATAATGTTGTAACAAGGTGGGGACTTGCAGAAAGACTGATAAGTCAGGGAAGCATCCGCATAGATCCCTGGTCGTCGCTGACAAGTGACAAAGCTGAGTACGAAGGACATTACTACTCCGACAAATCCTTTCTTCCTTCGGCTCTTGCCGCGATATCGGTTGCACCGTTGCGTCTTCTGAACTGTATTACTGAATTCGATGCTTATCAAGTTGGAGGTATCGGCAGATACATTGCCGAGAGAATGACCGTATCACTGGCTCTGCTTGCTTTGCTGCTTCTACTCAGGAGATACTGCAAACGGGAAGGTACTTACTGTACACTACCGATAATTGCCCTGGGTCTCGGCAGTATACTGCTTCCTTATTCGACACTTCTGTACACTCATGTTCCCGCGGCTCTGCTTCTCTTCTCCTGCTACGTTACGCAGAGGAACGGAAAATATCTGGCCTCTGATGTTCTGGGTGCTCTGGCAGTTTCCTACGAGTATACGCTTCTGCTTCCTTTCCTTGTCATGCTGCTCTACAGAGACAGGGACTACTGGAATATCTGGCGCGGAGCAAGAGTGCCCCTGATTCTGCTGCTGGCCTTCCTTCCGCAGCTGGCACACAATTGGTCTGCCTTTGGGAATCCCTTCAGACTGGGATACAGTCTGGAAGCGGAAAGTTCTTTCGCTGTTGTCTCAACTGGTTTCTTCGGCTTTACATATCCCTCGCTGGGAAGATTGTTCATGATACTGTTTTCACCGGAGAGGGGAATATTCTTCTATATGCCGTGGGCTGCGCTGGGACTCTGGGGATTATTGGGAGGTAGCGGGTGGCTGCAGCGTCTACGATCCGATCCTCTACCTGCAGCTGTTATCTTGTACATCATGCTGTATGCCGCTCAGAATGCATCTACGGCTGGCTGGGCATACGGCCAGCGATACCTGATTGCCATAGTGCCCTTCCTGGCCCTGGGACTTGGTCGCTTTGCAGCCGGGAGTAACCTTCGAAGAAGCCTTGCGGCGGCAGCAGTTCTACCAGGAATAATACTGGCTCTTCTTGGAACTTTCGGGGAGGTGCATATGCCTGTACACCCTGTGAGTAATCCCATTCCTCTACCGCAATTTAATATTTCCTTGAATATGATGCTCAGAGGACACCATTCAACCTGGCTTTTCGGAGCTGTAGGAACCTTGTTGCTCTCAGCAGCAGCTCTGACCTGCTGGTCCGCGCTCATGCGAAAAGCCGGGCTGCGATGGATAAGCATGATGTGGATTCCTCCATGGCTGCTACTGGCGGTTATCTCGCTGGGGGAAGACTGGGGAGGTAAGGTGGACTACTACAGAGGAATTCTGGCGCAGCACCGAGGGGAATGGTTGCTGGCTGCGGAGTACTATGAAGAGGCTATAAAAGATGAAAGCGCTCCTGACATTGTCAGAAGAAGATTATCGTATGTTCGATCAAGGGCTGCTTCAATATGAGCAGGATCCGTGCACTTCGAATTGTCCGATATCAGTTGTGTATTGACGAACAGCCTGGCAGGATTGATTGGTTTGGAGAGTTGTGATTATTATCTATTTATGTTATGTCCGTGTTTAAACAGATCTACCGATTCACCTGCTTAGAGGGGAGGTCTCGTCATTCTGGCATCTGATGGTGTTTCCTTAATAGTTCCGGTTTACAACAGTGCTCAGTCACTGGCTGAGCTTACGAAACGGGTTCATGCTGTAATGATCAAGATGAAAATACCTTATGAGATAATAATGGTTGATGATGGCAGCAGTGATGACAGCTGGTCTGTAATATCAAAGCTGAGTTGTGAATCCCACGAATTGAAGGGCATTCAGCTGAGCCGTAACTACGGCCAGCACAATGCACTGCTGTGCGGTATAAGAGCAGCGCGTATGCCGTTGATAATAACTATTGATGATGATCTTCAGTCCCCTCCTGAGGAGATTCCCCTGGTTTTTTCTAAACTGGATGATAACACAGATGTGGTTTACGGTACGCCGGCAGAGGAGAAGCACAGTTTCTGGCGAAAAGCCGCCTCAAGAATTACAAAAATGGTACTGCAAAACGCCATGGGAGCGAGTACCGCGTCCAGAGTAAGTGCATTCAGAATTTTCAGAACCCGGCTTAGGGAGGCGTTCAGCGATTACGGAGGAGCATTCGTTTCCATCGATGTACTTCTATCCTGGGGAACAACAAGGTTTGAATCGGTTGATGTAAGACACGACCGCAGGAAGTACGGGCGCTCCCAATACACCATTCGCAGGCTTGTCTTTCACGCTTTGAACATGATGACAGGTTTCAGTACACTTCCTCTGGAGATAGCGAGCATGATGGGTTTCATATTCACCCTTTTTGGTCTGTGTATTCTGATCTATGTGGTCGGGCGTTTTGTTCTGGAAGGAGGAAGCGTACCTGGCTTCCCGTTTCTTGCCTCAATAATTGCTATTTTTTCAGGTGTACAGCTCTTTTCTCTTGGTATCATTGGTGAATACCTTGCCCGAATGCACTTCAGGATAATGGATAAACCATCCTATGCAGTGAGAACTGAAACAGACGATGCGTTAGGTGTGGAGTCCTTAAAAGAATGATCGAATATCTTGAGTGGGATAGTGATTTTTTTGGTATTTCCGTGGGTTCTGTCAGAAGTAGTGTTGCTTCTGATCGTAAACTGCACTCTATTCTCTGCGAGATGAGGGAAAGCAATTTCAATCTGGTCTATGTAACTCTACCAATGTACAGACTCGATCTGATTAACAGGATTCTGCACGAGGAAGGTACAATACCTGCGGGAACCAGAGCGGAGATGGTACTTGATCTTGAGAAATACAGTTCTTCGCAATCGGTTATTCAGTCCGACAATGTCATCCTGAGAACCGCTGAAAACGAGGATGAAGCTTCCGTTGGTGGACTGGCGAGCTATTGTTTCCGCGGTCTTACCCGTTTCTACAGGGATCCCCGGCTCAGTGACGAAAAGTGCGACGAGCTTTATCGGATATGGGCCGAAAGGGATATCAGGAGAAGCGGAAATTCTAACCTGATATGCACCTGCGAAGGTAAACCTGTCGGGTTCTGTACTGTTGATATAACTGGAGATGGGAGTGCAAAGATAGGACTTATAGGAGTAAAACCTGATTTTCGCGGCTTTGCTCTGGGACAGGTACTGCTTAATAAAACAGCCGGGATATTGCGGGATAAATCATGTGGGCATCTGCTTGCTGTAACTCAGCTGGAGAGCGTTGGGGCAATGAGAATGTACGAGAGAGCGGGGTTCCTGCTTCAGGATACAAGTATTGTAGTACATTTCTGGAAGGATATGTAAGGAAAATGAAATGAACAGGAAGTGGAGGATACCTTTTAACAGACCTGCCCTGATGGGCAGGGAGATTGAATATGTACAGCAGGCTATAGAGGATGGCCATATTTCCGGGGGGGGAAGCTTCACTGAGAAATGCCAGAATCTGCTCAAGGATTCCCTGAATGCTGAAGCTGTAATCCTCACCACCTCCGGTACCCATGCTCTGGAGATTGCTGCTCTTCTTCTTGATTTAGCACCTGGTGACGAGGTGATTATGCCCTCGTTCACCTTTGTCTCCACCGCAAATGCTTTTGCTCTGAGGAATGCCAGAATAATCTTCGCAGATATCAGACCTGACACACTGAATATTGATGAGGAACAACTTCCTTCGCTGCTGTCAGAAAGGACCAGGGCAGTGGTTCCCGTGCACTACGGAGGAGTTGCCTGTGAAATGGATGCTATCAGTGAGTTATGCAGGGTAAGGGGCATTACAGTTATAGAAGACAACGCACATGGTCTTTTTGCAACTTACGGAGGTAGATACCTTGGTACTATGGGCAAGATGGCTGCACTGAGTTTCCATGAGACGAAAAATGTTACATGTGGTGAAGGCGGAGCTTTGATCATCAATGATCCATCCCTGATCTCAAGGGCCGAGATAATCCGAGACAAGGGTACCGATAGATCCCGCTTTATAAGGGGTGAAGTGGATAAATATACCTGGGTTTCACTGGGTTCCAGCTACCAGCCATCAGATATGCTGGCAGCTTACTTGCTGGCGCAGCTTGAGAAAAGGCTCGAGATAACCAGGAAACGTTCGCTTCTGTGGAACAGGTATATGGATGGTCTGGACGATTGGGCGGTAGGCAACAGAGTACGACTTCCTATTGTACCAGATGGCTGCAGGCATTCAGCGCACGTTTTCTACCTGTTGATGCCAGATAAGGTATCCAGGGACACCCTTATCGAGAAACTAAGGCGAAAAGGCATTCTTGCGGTTTTTCATTATCAGCCGCTGCATTTATCAGGAATGGTTAAGGAAAGCTTCGAGTGTCCCGTAACGGAGTCTGTTGCTTCAAGGCTGGTCAGGTTACCTCTCTACTTTGGATTGGATGAAACAGAACAGGATTCAGTCATCGGAGAAGTCCGGAATCTAAAACTATAACCGGTCACAATGTATAGTATGTTTCTGATATTTTTTCGTTCGAAGTTTCATACTGAAAAGGGGAAATACTATTGCGTACGAGGTTTATTGATCTAGTTTCTATTGAGGTTTACGGTGGGAAGGGCGGAGATGGTATCGTCTCTTTCCGAAGGGAAGCGTATGTCTCAAAGGGTGGCCCAAACGGTGGTAACGGGGGTGCAGGTGGCGATGTTATTCTTGTAGTTGATCCGAAACTTACTACACTCGCGGATTTCAGAAACGGAGCCATCTTCAGGGCTGAAAATGGAAGATCCGGCGGTTCGGCCAACAAGACAGGCAGAGGGGGGAGGGATGAAATACTCAGAGTTCCTCCAGGCACTGTAGTTTGTGATTCCGATACCGGAGAGCAGCTCGGTGACCTAACGGAAGCCGGACAGGATCTGCTGGTTGCTCCCGGAGGAAAGCCAGGGAAAGGAAATGCCTTATTTGCAACTCCAAAGGTAAGAGCACCGCGGAAGTTCACGAAAGGGGAGCCCGGCACCTACAGGAAAATCCGTCTGGAACTCAGTCTAATAGCTGACGCTGGTCTCATCGGGGTTCCAAATGCCGGAAAATCGACCATTCTGTCCACTGTAAGTGCTGCGAGACCAAAGATCGCGGGATACCCTTTCACCACACTGAACCCGGCTCTTGGAATGGTGAAAATGGCAAAGGGTTTCAGTTTTGTGCTGGCCGATCTTCCCGGCCTTATAGAGGGCGCCAGTGAAGGAGTAGGCCTCGGATTGCGGTTCCTCAGGCATGTTGAGCGGAACAGAATACTCATATTCATAGTTGGAGCCGGACTGGAGATGGACCCTTCGGAGCAGTACAGAACCGTCCGTGAAGAAGTGATGACGTACAAACCTGATCTGGAAGAGCTGGATGAAATAGTCGTACTTTCCAAAGCCGATCTAATCAATGAAGAAGAGAAAATGACCATTCTTGAAACGCTTCCGGAAGGAACAATGGTTATATGCGCTGTTACCGGCCTGGGAATGGAAGAATTTCTTAGAACGATAGCAGCTTCTATACGCCGGCTCCGGAATGCTGACAAATGAACAGCGCTATCCTGTTATCATCCTGGGATAAAGTAAGCAGGGAAGATCTCAGAAGGCTTCTGCGCAAACACACACCTGACGAATCTGTTGAGATACTGAAAAGGGAAATCCCCTCAGGAATGCCGGATAAAGAAAAGTTCGAACGGATGACTGTTTCCGCTGCGGCACAGTGTATGAAGGCTGTTATCTACGGAAATGATGATTATCCCGATATTCTGATCAACATACCGGATCCGCCTGTCGTATTGTTTTACCTGGGGAATTTTGAAGGGTTTCTTACCATGCCCGCGATTGCGGTTATAGGATCAAGACGCTGTACTACTTACGGAAGGAAGGTTGCCAGAACACTTGCGCGTGAATTTGTAAGAAACGGTGTTGCAGTAGTCAGCGGCCTGGCGAGAGGTATAGATGGTGAAGCGCATAGAGGTGTTGTCGAAGCGGGCGGTGTAACGATGGCAGTGCTTGGGAACGGTCTTGATTCCTGTTACCCCCCGGAGCATGACCGATTGTCGGAGAGTATTCTCGAAAAGGGAGTTCTTCTCAGCGAATATCCCCCGGGCACGGAACCTGCCAGGTATAGATTTCCCGAGAGGAACAGGCTCATAAGCGGTTTTTCAAGAGGAGTGGTAGTAGTGGAGGCGGGCAGGAAAAGCGGAACGATGATTACAGTGAATACTGCACTTGATCAGGGCAGGGATGTATTTGCTGTACCCGGAGAAGTGACGAGAGCCCTTTCAATGGGGACGAATATGCTGCTTCGGGATGGGGCTGGAGTAGTCATCACTGCGGACGATGTTTTAGAACCCCTGGGGCTGGCACACGATGCGGAAAGCTCGAGGGATACTTACGAACCGGAGAACGATACCGCAAAGGCGATACTTGAAAACCTGTCAATTGAAACTCTCCATTTTAACCAGCTGCTAAGATTGGTTGGGGTTGCTACCGCTGTGCTGCAGTCTGAATTGCTGAGTCTTGAGATGGCCGGTGTTGTTTCCCAGCACCCGGGGAAGTTCTATTCGTTAGGCCCGGCCCCCGGTGCCCAACCCCAGGATGCTGATTATTTCAAGGACGGTTTCGGTCGGGGTGATACCTGATGTGTCTATCCGGTTGGGTAGAGAATTGTAGTGCTCATGCCTTTTCTTCAGCAGTTCAATGAATATCCTGTCGTTACTTGCAAGGGGTCTGTTTCCGTTCTGAGATAATCTCCGTTCAAGGAGTATATCATCTGACGCGGTAAGAGTGATTATGATCCCATTATTCCTGACCGCGAGGAGATTATTGTTTTCCAGCAGGCTGCCGCCTCCTAGGGCCAGGACTATACTCTCTGCGGTTGAGAGAAGTGAATTCAGTGCTTCCGATTCCAGCCTTCTGAATTCATCTTCATTAAAACGGCTGAAAATATTGGAAATGCTCATGGAAGCCTTCTCCTCTATAAGGGTATCAAGATCGTGGAAAGGTAGACCCAGCAGTATCGCCAGGAGTTTTCCTGTGGTTGATTTACCGGAGCAGGGAGGTCCGGTAACAAAGATCGATCCGTTTCCAGTCAGGCTGTTCATTGAATGATGATAATCAAATAAGCCGGTGCCGCAAGTTTTGAAGCTGAAATCTAGAAGCCCAGTAATAGTTGGGGTCGTATCTTGAATTTCGGCATTCGTTGATGTTTTAACAAATCAAATGCCAAAATTCAAGATACGACCCCGATAGATGTTAGGTCCGGCCCTAATTTTGCCGGTTGACGGATTACTACTGGTGATGTATTGACTTCAACGTCTGTTAAGATGGAGAGATAAATATACTCTTGATTCTGATATCCTATTTCTGCTTTTACAGATCGGTATTGCCGGTAAATCGGAGAGAATTATGACAAAGGATGAACTTGCTGGAGTTGTAGCTGAAAAAACCGGCGTTAGCAGGAAAGTGGCAAGATCGGTACTGGCAACCCTGCTTGACACCATTACTGAGCAGCTTTGCAACGGAGAAATAATTTATCTGAGAGGTTTCGGCTGTTTCGAGACAAAAGAGGGAAGAAGAAGAAGAGCACGTGATCCGCAGGGAGATGGAATAATAGAGATACCTCCTCGGATCAGACCAGTCTTCAGACCCTATAATGACCTTAAGGATGCAGTACAGGAGAAACTCGGGAAAAGGGTTACCGTTGATTTTCTTTGTCTGAGCGCAAAAAATGCTCTAACGGTGTCCGTGGTAGGAAAATTCAACAACTGGAATCAGGCAAGCAACCCGATGCAGCGCCTTCCCGACGGAAGCTGGGTTGGGGAGATTCGGGCTGTTTCAGGGCAGACATTGAAATATCAGTACTGGATAGACGGCACACTCGAAAACGATCCAGCGTTTCCTGCCGACAGTAAGGGCAATACAGTGAGGCAGATATAATGGTTTCGGGAACTAAACACCGCTCACCCAGAAGAGCAAGAAGGAAAAAACCCAGCAGGATAAGAAATGTTATCCTGGTTTCAGTGCTTTTCCTTGGTGCATCATTTATTGCTGTACTTGCGATACCTGCACCCGGGATTGCTGGTGAAATACGCCGGTTCCTTTACGGGAAACTGGGATGCCTTTCCCTTCTTATACCGCTTTTTCTCTTTCAGACAGGAGCATGGCTTCTTGATTTCAAATTCAGGAAGACCGGGTTTAGAATACTGTCGGGTATCGCTGTCACAGGCTACTTCTTCACCGCTGTGCTTGATTTCGTCATAAGCAGAAGGATATACGCATTTCATAATATTCCAGGCGGCAGTATTGCAGGAACCCTTGGAGATATTCTCCTTCCCGTTATCGGAGTCGCAATAACATTCCTGATTCTTTTTACGGCGTTTGTGGCTTCACTTGTTGCTTTTACAGGATGGGATATCAGCAGTGATTTTAAGTCGATCGCCGAGGGGCTACAAAGATTATTAGATAGAAGTGGCTCTAGAAAGAAGAAAGAGAAGCCAGGAAAAAGAAAGATATCTGAAACTGAAGAACCAAACGCATGGTCGCGGATTAATACGGTTGAATCCATACCCATGATACCTTTAGTGTCGGATGTTGCTAAGCCGGATGAAAACGATTTATCGGCAGAGCGTATAAAGAGCAGAAAATCGAAGAATGTGAGAAAGAAGGTCAGCCCCGAAATACTTCCAGGCGGACAGAAAACTTATGGAATGACCGATTTAAACGATACGGATGGATACATTTCACCACCTTTCTCCTGCCTGGATTTCCCCGATGAGAATGCACGGGTAAGGATGACTGACAAGACGCTGGATGATCTGTCCGATCTGCTCATGGATAAGCTTCAGGATTTTGGTATAGATTGTATCGTCTCAGGCAGTTACCCCGGACCTGTCATAACAAGGTTCGAAGTCGAACCGGGTCCGGGCATCAAAGTCAACAAATTTGTTTCCCTCTCTGATGATCTTGCCCTTGCTCTGAAGGCCAGGAGGATCCGTATCCTTGCCCCTATTCCAGGCAAGGGTGCGGTTGGAATTGAAGTACCCAATCCTACCCCCGAGACGGTATATCTCAGGGAGGTATTGGATGAGATATCAAACGAGAAGCTCCCGATCGCACTTGGTAAAATGATAGAGGGAAAACCTTTTGTTACCGATATCACACTCATGCCCCATCTGCTCATCGCCGGGGCTACAGGCTCGGGGAAGAGCGTCTGCATGCATTCGATAATTGCGTCCCTTCTTCTTACCAGAACTCCATCTCAGGTAAGACTGGCCATGATAGATCCGAAGATGCTGGAACTTTCCATTTACGAGGGCATCCCGCACCTGTGGGCTCCGGTGGTTATTGAAACGGAAAAGGCAACGGGGCTTCTTGAGGCTCTTGTATCTGAAATGGAAAACCGTTACAAGAGACTTTCCCGAATCGGAGTACGCTCCATCGATGAGTTCAATTCCAGGCTTACTTCAGAATCGGAGGATGAGAGGCTGCCCTATATCGTTGTATTCATTGATGAGCTCGCGGATCTAATGCTTACTGTTTCAAGGGAGATCGAACCGGCAATTTCACGGCTGGCTCACATGGCAAGGGCAGTTGGGATTCATATGGTTCTGGCTACTCAGCGGCCATCGGTCGATGTGATTACCGGGGTTATCAAGGCGAATTTTCCTTCGAGGATAGCGTTTAATGTGCAGTCCAAAACAGATTCACGCACGATTCTTGATATGAACGGCGCTGAAAAGCTCCTGGGCAAAGGAGACATGCTCTACCTTCCCACAACATCACCCGAGCCGGTCAGAGTTCACGGTTCTTTCATATCAACGGAAGAAACAAGAACAATAGTCGAGCACCTTCGAGACCAGCCGGAAGTACCGTTCGAATATGAATTCCCGGATGATGACAGCTGGAACATCGGTGATCCATTTGTAATAAAGATAGATGATCCACTGTTCGGGAAGGCAAAACAGGTTGTGGTTACTACTCAGCAGGGATCGGTGTCAATTATCCAGAGAAGATTGAGAGTGGGTTATTC
>JAGLOY010000062.1 GCA_023138735.1 Candidatus Aegiribacteria sp.
AGAGAATGAGAAAGAGGATAGTGATGAGGACTAGACTTCTGTATTCCACACTACCGATTATAGTATTTGCTCTCGCATGCGGCAGCGGAAATAAGAATTTTGATCACACGGGTTACTCGGTCGGGGAAGATGATTTGTCCGTTTTCACGAGAGCCTGCCAGCAGTATTTCAGGGGAAGCCTGTCGAATTCAAAAGAAACTTTCAATTCTCTGATATACCGTTTCCCCGATTCTCACCTGAACAGTGATGCTCAGCTTGCAGTCAGGAGGATTGAATACGAGTTGACCGGCATAAGCGAAATTCCTGTTGAGATTGACAGCGGTATACCTGTCAATTTCCCCTCAGTTGCTGTTGTTGGTGTACCGTCCGTTATTTCCACTCTTTCACAACTTGAAATACTTATTTTAACTACCGGTACTCCTCCTCTGACAATTGAAGATGCTGGAGCACCTGATGTGACCCTTGTTCTTTATCCCGATGGTTTAGAGGAGCAGGCGTACATCGTCTCAGATTCTCTATCCTCATGGCTGTCATCGCATTCCTCAGTACCTGTCCAGCCTGGAGGGGATATTATTTCAACTGTTGCTCCGGGGCATTCGGGAATTGTGATTGTGATTGGAACTGATGCAAGGGTAGACGGATCTTTGCTCAACAGCCATTCCATTAACCCCTGACCGTCACTTTTAAGGAATAGTATGCTCTACATCTGTCTACTGATTTCAATAGCTTCTTCATCTTCACTGAATCCTCTGCTTGAGAAGATGAAAAACACCGTATTTATGACCGGATCGTTTATTCAAACCGATTCATGGGCGCTTACTCTGGAAGAGGAAACGTCATCAGGAACGATGTATCTAGGTCATCCTGACCTGTTTCTTCTTTCATATACCGAACCAGCCGGAGCAGCAATGGGTTACGACGGGTCTGTCCTGTACACGGTCGAAGCCGATCTGCAGCAGGTTATCCTCTATTCATCCGGAGAGCCTGGCAGTTTTCTGCATATGCTGGAAAAGTGCGCCGATTCAACAATTGCTGAAACACTCCAGTTCAGCGGCGACAGCCTGATCATTCTGCTGGAAGGTGATTTCGGAGAGGGAATAAGCCGCATGAAAGTGGGTTTCACACTTTCCGACAGCCTCCCGTTCCTGTTCTCAACAACCGATTACAACGGTAACAGGACCGAGTACTCTATCTGGAATCTTACAACTGATGATTACTCCCCTGAAAACGTTTTCCAGCTGATCATCCCCGATGGATATACCGTCGTGAATCCTGAGGAGATGTAGTTTGCCGGATGCTTTCCTTCTAACTCTGGGTTGCCCCAAGAACGTAGCTGATTCGGACGCTTTTGCAGGTTGTCTGACTGGAGCCGGATGGAGGATAGCCAGGAGTCTTGAGAATACTGATCTGCTTCTTATCAATACCTGCGCTTTCATAAAACCCGCGGTAGACGAATCTCTTGAGGTGATCGGGGAAGCTCTGGAATGGAAAAATGAAAGACCAGGGAGAATACTCATCCTGGCGGGTTGTCTGCCAGGCAGATATCCGGTTGACGGATCCGGCGGGCTTGAGGGTTTTGACCTGATAATCGGCCCGGGGGATACATCCGGTCTTGAGGAGTACCTTTCTCTGAAATCGGCATCCACCCCTGAACCTGCCGGAGGCAGGATATCAAGGTATCTGAAAATATCTGAAGGATGCTCCAATAACTGCTCTTACTGTACCATTCCACTTATACGAGGTGCAAGAAGAGACAGAAGTCCGGGGGAGATCCTTATGGATGCGGAGCACCTTGCGGAACAGGGAGCGGTTGAGATAGGTATTGTCGGTCAGGATACCGCAAGCTGGAAGTACGATGGCGATTCCATATCATGGTTAATGTCACAACTAGCTGGTACGTATCCTGATATCTGGTTCAGGCTATACTACGTTCATCCGGCATTCTACCCAGGCGATTTTCTTCCTCTTCTCGCGGAGCATGAGAACATCATGCCTTATATCGATATGCCTGTTCAACATGTTTCAGACAGGATACTGAAAAGGATGGGCAGACCCTATACCGGGGATCATCTGAGGAAGCTTTTCGATATGTTTGAGAATTCCGAAAAGATGCTATCAGTAAGAACAACAATGATAGTTGGATATCCGGGTGAGACCGAAGAGGATTTCAGTGAACTGATTCAATTCCTTTCTCAGTACAGGTGTATCAGGACTATCGCCGCTTTTCCATACTGGCCTGAAGAAGGGACCAGAGAGTTCGACATACACTCTCCTGAAGATATTCCCGATAGCAGCACCGTTCAGTCAAGGCTAGCGAGAATAGGGGATGCAGCGGATGAACATAACATTCTCTGGGCTGAGAGGCTGGAGGGGGATACAATGGACATTCTGGCGGATACACCTCTGCTGGGGCATTCCCGTCTTGACGCACCGGAAGTTGATGGAGCCTGCTGTTTCGATCGAAGTGTCGAGCCTGGACGTATCATCAGATGCCGGATAACCGGGGGGGCAGGATCCGACCTTACTGCCGAAGTGCTGAAATGATGGGTGTGGCATCTCGTCACATCAGGTTTTATCTTTACTTCTATGTGAAGTTATCAATTTGTCGTGTTGTCTGAAGCCCGGGAAGAGGATTTCAGATTAAGTTCAATGGGCTAATATGAAGGAACAGATATGTATACTATTCTGATGACCGTTTTGCTTGCTCTGGCTCCATCCAATATGGAACTGGCCGAAGATGCGATCTTGCTTTCACTGCAGGAGCTTCCCGACAGCCTGTTATCATATGAGACCGATGAGATCGTTATAGAGATCCTCGGGGAGCATTCGGGAAACTGGTTCATAGAACAGACAATTAATTCCGTCCTCCATGAGAATGGAATAACCGTATTTAAACGGGAGCTGGACTCGGAAGGCTCCAGTTTGACCCTTAGCGTTAGACCTATGGAGCTGGTCGTGGAGTATGGAGATGTAAGCAGACCGTGGATAATCGGTTCCAAACGTGTTGATAGGATAGCCAAATGCGAACTCTCATTCACTCTGCTTGATGCCGATGGAACCATAATTATGACCGCCCGAACGAGCGGAATTGAAGAAGATATGATTCCCTGGTCAGATGCTGAAGTTCTTAACGGATCGGAAGAGTGGGATTGGCTTTCCGGCGAAATGCCCGAAAACAGGGGTGGTGGAATACTGGAGCCCATAATTGTATCCGGTGTTGTGGCAAGCCTTGTATACCTGTTCTACTCCAGCCGCGCTGAATAACCAATTCAAGTGATACGAGTTGGAATTGCTCTGAATCTGCTTTTCTTGATTCTTGTTTCTGCCGGGTGCGGTGACGGGGAAACCGGCAGAGATATACTTGAAGAGGCCAGATTACTCAGGCAATCCGGGAATTACGTACAGGCGGTTATGCTCTTTGAGGAGGCGGTTGCCCACGGAGACAGCCAGCCCGACCTGTTGCTGGATTACGCCGAAACAGCTGTCCTTGCCGCACAGACGGAAAGAAATACGCTTTACAGGCAGAAGGCAAAAGTAGCGGTTACTTTACTCTCGGATAATCATGGTGATATCAACCCCAGGGAGATAGGCGAACTCTGGAGAAGACTGGGCTGGGAAATGGCAAGAGATTCAGATTCCCTCCAGGCCTTTCACTGTTTTGAGAACGCACTGGATTTCGATATTCAGGATACTTTTGAGTCCGAGTGGCTTTTCAGGGGTGTTTATGCAGGCAATCATCTTGAGCTTCTTGCTGCGATCCCGGATACAATTGCGGGTTCAGCGTCCGCTGACAGCATACTTACAATAACAGCTGAAATCTTCCTTGTTGAGCTTGACAGGATTCCCAGACCCAGAACAGACCTGAGGGAGGATGTTCTCAGGGCAAAGGCTGCTCTCCTGCCCTATACATCCCGTACCGAGCAGGAGCTTGCGGTTCTTACGGAACTTGACAGACTTGGAGGGATACAACCGGATGCGCGCCTCAGAAGAATACATCTTCTCCTTAGCACAGCGGCAGCAGACATTTCGGAGAACCAACTGACCCTTGCCAGGGAGAAACTTCTTGAAGTGTGGAATTCTAATTTCTCGGGCGAGAGGATCGAGTCAGCCTACATGTTCGGGCTTATGGAGGAAGAGAATGGGAATGTTGAAAGCGCACTTCAGTGGTATAGAAGAGCGTGCAATGTTTCACCGGGTTCATCTTCACAGTTTGCTGTACTTGCGGCTGCCAGAAGAGATTCTTTAACTTACGATTACGAACGGATGGAGTAGAATACCTGAATGAGAAGTAACATTGTTGCACTAACGGCCGCCCTTTTACTTGTTGCGGCATGTGGCAGATCATACAACACTACAGGCTTGAGCCTTGAACAGGTAGAAGAACTGGCTGATGAAGCATTCGGGGACTCAGATTTCAGCGGCGCATCAAGGCTGTATACGGAATTGATGTTCATGTATCCAGGATCGTCCCAGATAGATTTCTATCTTTACCGTCTGGGTTTGGCTGAGGCAGGCAACAGATACTGGGCCGATGCGCTCTTCTACTTTGACAGGGTCGAGAGAGAATACTCCAGAAGCCAGTGGTCTGACGACTGCGCATATCAGTCAGCACTGGTATGGTGGAGCCAGCGTCAGGATTACAGGAAGGATCTGACACCTGTACTGAACAGCAGGGCTGAGCTGGAGAATTTCTTCATTGAGTACCCCGGATCATCTTTGCTGGGAGAAGCTGAAAATCTTATGATTGCTGTGAATGGCCACCTTGCCCGGAGAGCACTGTTCATAGGCCAGTTCTATGCCAGACGCGATAGGGATGCTGCCTCTCTGCTCTACTTCATGGAAGCCCTGAACGATTACGGCGAGACCGATTGCAAGGCGGAGGTTCTCATCTCTCTTGGAGACTTCTATTCCGCAAAAGATAACGAATTGAACGCCAGGGAATTCTATCGGAGAGCGATGAACGAGTGCGAACTGACCGAAGAGCAGATTACGGAATTGCAATTCAAACTGGATGAATTGTGAGATGACAGGGCTCCTGGGCGGGACATTTGACCCTCCCCATTTCGGCCATCTTATTCTTGCCCTGGAGGCCTTTCGACAGTATGATCTCGAAGAAGTACTGCTTGTCCCCACAAGATTCCCTCCACATAAACCGGGAAGACGGATAACGTCCTTCGGGCACCGTCTCCGTATGACGGAGCTTGCTGTAGCTGATTCCCCTGAGCTGACAGCGGCAGATCTGGAACCTTTCGATAAACCATCATGGACAGTGAATCTCATAGAGAAGCTCACTGGAAGTGGCATGAAGATCTGCTTTATCATGGGAATGGACAGCTTGAAGGAACTCCACACATGGAAGGATCCGCAGCGCATATCGAAAATGGCAAAAATGGTAGCGGGGACAAGACCCGGATACGAAATGGAATCCATCGACATGAAGTACAGATCCTTTGTGGATACGTTCGATATCCCCGAGATCAGTATTTCATCATGTGATCTCAGAGACAGGTTTGCCAGAGAGTTCAATACACGCTATCTTGTACCTGACAGTGTCAGGAACTACATCAGGGAGAATGGTTTGTATGTCAAATGAAAAAGCTATTGATAAGCTTCTTAATGCTGTGCTTGATGATGATGTCAGTGATATGCACTTCAAGGTGGGCAGCAAACCGATAATCAGAAAATCGGGTGAGATTGTTCATGTAGATGAATTCTCCACCATGAGGACTGATCATATTCAGCGCCTCATTGGTGAATTGATCACAGAAGAACAGGCTGAGGAATTTGCCCACGGCAACGAACTTGATCTGAGCTACTCCCTTACGGACAAAGCCAGGTTCAGAGTCAACATATATCACCAGCGCGGAACGCCGGCGATGGTTATGAGGAAAATACCATTCGAAGTTCCGATTCTGGATGATCTTGGCCTTCCCGAAGTTGTCAAAAGGATCTCCATGGAGCAGAGGGGGCTTGTCCTGGTGACCGGAGCAACAGGAACCGGGAAGTCAACAACCATAGCAGCGATGATAAATCATATTAACAGGAACCGTTCAGCACATATTGTAACAATAGAGGACCCGATCGAATTTCTCCACTCGGATATCAATTGCACCATATGCCAGAGGGAAGTGGGAATTGATACAAAGGATTGGAGTACCGGCCTCAGGGCGGTATTCAGACAGGACCCCGATGTAATCCTTATCGGAGAAATGAGGGATGCCGAGTCTATCTCCACAGCCCTTATCGGAGCGGAGACCGGGCATCTTGTGCTCAGCACACTCCATACAACCAATGCAACGGAAACAATCTCCAGGATCATAGATGTATTTCCTCAGGCTCAGCAGCATCTTATAAGACTTCAGCTCGGGCAGCTGATTGAAGGGATAGTATCGCAGAGGCTCCTTCAGGCTAAGGATGTGGAGGATGGAAGAGTTCTTGCCGCGGAGGTTCTTGTTCAATCGTCTACGGTTAACGCGTGCATCATCAATCCAGAAAAAACCTTCCTTCTGACCGAAACGATGGAACAGAGCTATTCACAATACGGAATGCAGACCTTTGATATGGCTCTTTACAACCTGCTTCTGGATGATAAGATAGACAGGGATACAGCCCTTGCAGCAGCTACAAATCCCACTAAACTCGATCTCAAGCTCAAGGGTATAGAGACCGCTTCGGATTGGAGGATGGATTGATGTTATTCAATCAGATAGAGATAAGCGCAAATATCGTTCCGCTGGCCATAACAGGTTTTGCAGTGCTGCTCATCCTGGGACTTATTCAGCTTTACCTCGGATTGAAAGCCCAGAAGTCACCGAAGGTGACAGGCGAGCAGGCAATGATAGGCGAAACGGGGATAATAAGAAAAGCGTCAAGCTTCATGGACAGGTCTATCGTTGAGGTTAGAGGTGAACTCTGGTGGTGTCTTCCAGCAGAAGGATCCATCGTTCTTGAAGAGGGGAACGCAGTGAAAATAGTAGGTATCGAGGAAGATTCGATGATACTTGAAGTTGAAACTGTATAAATTATAAACAGTCGCAAAGAAGGAGGGAGTGACAATGGGCCCTGGAATTATAGTAGTAGCGGTGATTCTATTTCTTTTCCTGGCATCTGCACTTAAAGTTCTCAAGGAATATCAGAGGGGTGTTATTTTCAGACTTGGTAAGGTGATAGGTCTCAAGGGTCCGGGGCTGATAATAGTCTGGCCCATGATCGATAGTATCAGGCGGGTTGATCTCCGGGTCATAGCCATGGATGTCCCTCCGCAGGATGTCATAACCCATGACAACGTTTCAGTAAGGGTTAACGCGGTTGTCTACTTCAGGGTCATCGACCCCAAGAAAGCCATTCTGGAAGTGGAAAATTACATTTACGCTACAAGCCAGCTTGCACAGACAACTCTGAGAAGTGTCCTTGGAGAGGCAACCCTTGATGAACTTCTTTCCAAAAGGGATGAGATCAACGGTAAGCTTCAGGACATACTTGACAGAATGACAGATCCCTGGGGCATCAAGGTAAGTACAGTAGAGGTTAAGCATGTGGACCTTCCCGAAGACATGCAGAGGGTGATGGCAAAACAGGCTGAGGCGGAAAGGGACAGAAGGGCCAAGATTATCCGGGCGGACGCTGAATTCCAGGCTGCAGCCAAGCTTGCCGAAGCAGCTGATATAATCGACGCTCATCCTGTTGCTTTGCAGCTTCGCTACCTTCAGACACTTTCGGAGATAGCCGTGGAGAATAATTCCACGACTATATTCCCGCTTCCCATAGAACTTCTTAAACCCTTCCTGAAAACTATCGACAGCAGGAAGTAGCCTGTGTTCAGCGGCGCGATAACAGCACTGGTTACACCTTTTCTGAACGGGGCTGTGGACGAGAATTCGCTTGCAGCCCTTGTGAACTGGCAGATTGATAAGGGAATAGACGGCCTGCTGGCATGTGGATGCACCGGTGAAGCGGCAACTTTATCAACCAAAGAACAGCTGCTTGTGATCGAGAAAGTACTGGAGACGGCGGGAGGAAGGGTTCCCGTGATCGCGGGTACAGGAACCAACGCTACAGCCTCCTCAATAGAGATTTCACTGGAAGCGGACGCAATGGGTGTGGATGGAGTGCTTCTTATAACACCTTACTACAACAAACCCACCCCGAAGGGGCAGATTGAGCATTACACCAGGGTTGCCGACGCGGTTGATTGCCCTGTCATACTCTACAATGTACCCGGCAGGACCGGTACGAACATGCTGCCTGAGACCATAGCTGTCCTTTCCAGGCATCCCCGGATCGTAGCCATTAAGGATGCAGCCGGTTCGGTCGAGCGGGTCACTGCAATTAGCAATCTCTGCGATATCACGATATTAAGTGGAGATGATCCACTCGCTATGGCTCAGGTTGCCCTGGGCGGCTCCGGAGTAATCTCGGTGGTTTCCAATATCGCTCCAGCTGAAATGTCGGATATTGTATCCCTTACAGCAGCTGGAGAACTTGATGCAGCCTGTGCGCTGCAGGCAAAGCTGTACCCGGTCATAAAGGCGATGTTCCTTGAAACTAACCCCATCCCTCTTAAAAAAGCTCTCTCCATGATGGGTATGATAAGTGATGAACTCCGCCTTCCGCTGGTTTCAATGAGCGAGGAACTGGTGCCGGAGCTCAAAAGGGTGCTGGAAAAGGCGGGGATACTCTGATGAAGCTGTGCGTATTCGGCAGCGAGGGAAGGATGGGCAGGCTTCTGAGGGAGGAGGCTGGTGATTCGGTCATAGCGTGCTACGACATGCTTCCGCCTGGTACGAGGATCGATGTTCCCCTTCCGGAAGAGGTTGACGTGGTTCTGGATTTTTCCCTGCCTTCCGCATGGAAGGATCTGGACAGTCTGCTCTCCACCAGCGGAGCGGCACTGGTTACGGGCACAACCGGAATGGGTACGGAAGAGATGGAAATGCTTGCAAAATGGTCTAAGGTTCGCGCTGTGTTCGCTTCCTCGAATATGAGCGTCGGTATTTACGTTCTGGGGAAGCTGCTTGCGTACGCAGCTGAGATGCTTGCAGGTGATTTTGATTTGGAGATCGTTGAATGCCATCACGCAGAGAAGGTAGACAGCCCCAGCGGAACCGCTCTGACCCTTGCCGGTATCTGGGAGGAATGCGGTGGCGGAGGACAGAAAATGTTCGGTAGGTCAGGCGCTGCAGGACCGAGGTCTCCAGGAGAAACGGGTATTCACTCTTTGAGGGGAGGAGACGTGGCGGGTGATCATCAGCTGCATCTTCTGGGAAAAGGGGAAAGGCTTACGCTCTCGCATTCGGCAACTGGAAGACGGACATTCGCAGCGGGTGCTCTTAAGGCAGCAGAATATATTAATGGAAAGTCGCCTGGCATTTACACTATGGATGATCTGATACGGAAAAGCAGAAAATGATCCGGAAAGCGGCCGTAGCGGGGATGTTCTATCCTTCGGACAGGGAAACTCTTGAAGAGCTTGTCAGTTCGTTCATCTGCGGGTCGGGCAGGCAGGCCGATGGTCTGATAACAGGCATTGTCAGCCCCCATGCGGGATACGTTTACTCAGGGGCTGTGGCAGGGGCTGCGTTTGCGTCCGCTCCGGACGATGTAAGGAATGTAATAAT
This sequence comes from Candidatus Aegiribacteria sp., assembly GCA_023138735.1. Classification (GTDB taxonomy): domain Bacteria; phylum Fermentibacterota; class Fermentibacteria; order Fermentibacterales; family JCC-6; genus Aegiribacteria. Next base: position 9,618 of record JAGLOY010000062.1, read on the forward strand.
TGTTGCTCCGACCCACCGTTATCCTGTAATGGGCGCTTCGGTGTATAATGGAGAGGGTTACGAAACACCCCTGGGAACAGCACCGGTACAGAAGGATATAACATCCCGGCTTCTTGGGGCAGGGCTGAGTTTCCAGCCGGAGGCTCACCGTGGTGAACATTCGGCGGAGGTACAGATACCATTCATTCAGGTCAGATGGCCCGACTCCTCGATTGTGGTAATACTTCAGGGATCCGTTTCAGCCGACTATTCAAGGCAGCTGGCGGAGATCATCTCCAATTCAGCGCGGGGTTTTGATAATACTCTTATAATTGCGTCAAGTGATCTTTCACACTTACATTCGCTCGATATCGCGGGGAAAAAGGACGGGAAAATCATAGAGGCATTCGTAAGCGGAAATCCCCGTAACATGGAGGCGGCCCTTCAGCAGGGTGGTGAGGCATGCGGCAGAGGTCCCATCCTTACACTCATGAATTATGCCACCCGAATGAAGCAGTGCAGGTTCGGGGAAATTATGTGGGAAACATCCGCCCGGGCAAGCGGGGACAGCAGTTCTGTCGTCGGTTACTTTGCGGGTTACTGCGGCAGGGAGGCCGGGAAATGACATCGGAGACTGACAGAAGCAATATCATCGATCTTGCGAGGAAAACTATTCTTGCTGCCGCTTCGGGGCAGGATCTTCCCGCAGTACCCGATGGCGAAGTGTTCCGAAGAGTCGGAGGCGCCTTCGTAACCATTAAGAAGAACGGTGCTCTGAGAGGGTGCATTGGTCATTTCATCGGAACGGGATCGCTCGGGAAGACGATAATCGAGATGGCTGCTTCTGCTGCCGTTCGGGACCCGAGGTTTTCCCCAGTCGAACCCGATGAAATAGATGATCTTAGAATTGATATATCTCTTCTTACACCCATGATCCCTGCGGATCCTGCGGATGTCATTCCCGGGGAACATGGAGTTTACATAAAGTTCGGGTTCAGGTCTGGAACACTTCTTCCACAGGTCGCCACAGAGGCCGGCTGGGATCGGGAAACATTTCTGGCCCATACTTGCCTCAAGGCCGGGCTTCCCCCCGACTGCTGGAAGCGGGATGGTGTTCAGCTATTTACTTACACTGCAGAAGTATTCTGCGAACAGGAGGAGGGAGCAGATCCCATATGAAGTATTTTCTTGTTTCAGTCGTGATTTTGCTGCTGGGATGCAGCATGCCGGGAGTCGGGGAGCTTGAAGAAAGAGTTGATGAACTCGAAGATGTGACTATCTACGATGATTCGGATATTGTAGAGCAGGTTTACAGGCTCGAGGAGGATATTGAAATCATCGATGAAAGAGTATCCGCTCTGGAACTGGGCGGTGTCGCGGAGATCCGTGAAATTTCAATGCCTGATCCTGACTTAGAAGATGAAGTTGAACCCGAAGTTCTCGAACCGTTGATACTCACCATAGAAGATATCGATGGTCTGCAGGATTCATTGGATCTTCTGAATACAAACTTTTCAGACAGTATTACCGTACTCGATGAATCCATCGAGTTGCTGGTTCTTTCCATGGACAGCCTTACAATGGAAAACGATTCTCTGAGAGCCGATCTCGAGGATCTTCAGGATACGGTCGCAAACCTCAGCTATACCGTTGAAAATATGCGGTATACAGGAACAGAAGGTGGTTCCACTAGAGGTGGATCCGGCACTTCGTCCGGTACCTCGACCGGCGGCAGAGGCACATCCGGTACGACGGGCACTACAGGTGGAACCACTGGAGGAACCACCAGCGGCGGACGCTGACAGCACATTTCTGATAATTCTGTAAAGCGGTGACATTCCGAAAGATGTCACCGCTTCTCAATTAAAGAATATCATACTTAATATGGACAATACGCTGAATGCATTTCGATAAATTTTAAAATATCAAGAGTAAAAACCCGACCTAAATGTGATTACTTGAAGATAACTCTGCAATAACGTTTTTTACCGGCTCGGAGAAGTATGCGGTCAGGTGTGTTCTCAGAGTCGAGGTTGTCAACAGGATCGCTCACGCGATTATTATCAACGTAAAGACCGCCCTGTTTGGCAAGTCTCCTGACTTCGCCTCTACTGGGACAGAGTCCGGTCTCCACAAAAAGGTCAAGGCAGGATATGCCGTTATTTAGCCTCTCAGCTGGGATTTCAAGGCTTGGAACGTCCTCCTGATCCCCGTTTCCAGCGAAGAGTGCGCGGGATGCCTTCTCAGCTCTGAGGGCTTCCTCTCTGCCGTGTGTCAGAGCCGTAGCCTCAAAGGCAAGCCTTTCCTTGACCAGCCTTATCTCAGCTCCTTCCAGGAGTGACAGTTTTTCTATTTCATCCATGGAAATGAAGGTGTACAGTTTAAGGAAATAGATGGCATCTTTATCATTTACATTGATCCAGAACTGATAGTACTCGTACGGGCTGGTCAGGGAGGGATCAAGCCAGATTGCACCACCAGCCTGTGATTTACTCATTTTTTCACCGGATGCGGTTGTAACAAGGGGACATGTAAAACCCCAGGTCTCCACTCCTTCAGTGCGTCTTATGAGATCGATACCGGCTACTATGTTGCCCCATTGATCCGACCCCCCTACCTGAAGAACACAGCCGAGTTCCCGGTAAAGGTGAAGGAAATCGTAAGCCTGAAGAACGCTGTAGTTGAACTCAAGGAATGAAATACCTGTTTCCAGGCGGAGTTTAACCGACTCGGCTGCCAGCATCCTGTTTACACTGAAATGTTGTCCGATATCTCTGAGGAAATCAAGATGGTTCAATTTAGAGAGCCAACTGTGATTGTTCAGAAGTGAAGCCCTGTTTTTCTGTGATTTGAAATCAAGAAAGTGCTCCATCTGTGTGGTGATGGAATCAGCCCAGGCGGAAACGGTTTCTTCCGATTCGAAGGGGCGCTCGGCACTTCTACAAGAAGGATCACCAACAAGCGCTGTTCCTCCGCCGACAATAATGATCGGTTTATGGCCTTCATTCTGAAGATGTCTTGCAATCATAAGGGGAACCAGGTGTCCGAGATGGAGGCTGCCGGCAGTTGCATCAAAGCCTATGTAGAAACTCAGTGAGGAGCCATCAAGAAGCTCTGCAAGCTTCTCTTCGGCAGTCATCTGATAGATGAGTCCTCTTTCGCTGAGTATTCTAAATAATTCCATGACCAGCTCCCTTCAGCTGACTGGCAATACAGTCCCCGGGTGTTTATGTTTTCGACTGTTCGTAACACAGAACATAATACTGGAGAGAATTATGGAAACCATTGAATTTGAGCATCCGGTGGCAAGAAGCATTCTGACAAAGCTCAGAGACCGCTCCACTTCGCCGGATGAATTCAGGAAACTTGCGTACAGGCTCGGTTTCATGCTGGCGGTGGAAGCAACAAGAAACCTTGGAACACTGCCTCTGGCTGTTGAAACACCTATGGAGAATACCCTTGGTGAAGAGTGTACCCATTATCCAATGCTTCTTCCTGTAATGAGAGCTGGACTGGGGCTTCTTGCGCCCTTTCAGGAGCTCCTTCCCGAATCTCCTGTTGCTTTCATCGCGATGAAAAGGGATGAAAAGACGGGGAAGGCTGAATGGCTCTACGATTCCATTCAGAATCTCAGGGGAAGGGACCTCATCATCCTTGACCCTATGCTGGCGACGGCTGGAACAGCCAGGAGCGTAATCGACTATGTTCTGGCAAAGGGAGCGGAGAGCATCACAATGGTAAGCATTGTCGCTTCGCCTGAAGGGATATACAGACTGAGAGATTACGATGACCTGACTTTCATAACCGTATCAGTTGACCGGGAACTCGATGAGAACTGGTTCATACTTCCGGGGCTCGGGGATTTCGGTGACAGGCTCTACAAAGGAAAATAGTACTGCATAAATATGATTTAGGGATTAATATGGATAAGAATGGAATATACATAGCCGGAAGCGATATGAACGCGGGAAAAACCACGTTCAGCCTCGGACTTGTATCATGGCTTGAAGAACATCAGGAAGGCGGCACATCCTTCATGAAGCCCATGGGGCAGAAGACCACTCTGGTGGATGGAGAGTCTGTAGGTGAGGATACATTCCTAGTAAACACTTCGCTGGGTCTTGATATTCCACCTGAGTATACGGCACCGTTCACCATGTCTTCGGGACATTCCGAAACCTTCCTTTCCGATGGGCATCCCTCAGATATAGAGAAGAAGATATTGAAGGCTTACAGGTATTTAAGGTCTACATCGGATGTGGTTGTCGTTGAGGGAACAGGACATCCTGGTGTAGGTTCTGTCTTTAACCTCTGCAATGCCAGAGTAGCCGGCCTGATGGACATTCCTGTACTCCTTGTACTCAATGCGGGTATTGGAAAAACCATAGACAGATTCACACTCTGCAGCAGTCTTTTCCATGATAGAGAAATCCCTCTTCTTGGAGTAGTCATAAACAAAGTCCTTGACAACAAAATGGAGAAGGTCCGGAAGTATCTTGACCCATGGTTCGCAGAAAGAGGAATACCTGTGTTCGGGTATATTCCATACGTAAAGTCTTTTGCAAAACCATCGATAGGAATGCTTGGCCGGGAACTTGGAGTTGAAACACTTATTTACCCGAAGAAGAACGGTGATATCCCCGTTGAAGGCTTTATCGCAGGATTCGGAAGTGCCGGTGAGATTATTGCAGATATCTCGGGCAGCCCCCAGAGCGCCCTTCTCCTCAGTTCAAAAAGACATGAAGTGGTAGATGCCATTGTAGCCAGGAGGCTTTCCGGTAACCTTTCCAAAGGTCCCGGAGCCATCGTGCTTTGCGGGAAACCAAATGAAAATGAATCCTATATTGCTGACGCATGTGATAAACTGGATATTCCGCTTTACAGGTCATTGAAAAGCGCTGGAGATTCCGTATCAATCCTGAACAGACGGATATTCAAGATCGAGCCCGGTGAGTCAGTCAAGATTTCCGAGATTGTAAGAACGGTTAAGGATAATGTGGATATTGAACGAATGATGACATGTCTGCAGTCTTCAGATCATGTACAGAAAAAAACAGCGGAAAAACCCATGATCCGACTGAAGTCTTGGGTGTCAAGGGTCTTTAACAGGCAATAGCCGGGGAACACTTAATGCGATCAAGAATAATCCTCATTTCGATATTTTTTCTGGCAATGGGAGCAACATTTCTGTTCAGAAAACCTCACAGCCCGGAAACAGGAGGTGTCTGGTCACTCACTGATCACCTCTCCAAGCTTGAATATCTGACTGATTCCCTGAATTCAATACTTGCAGATACGATAGAAGTAAGAACAGCCTTTGTCGAAGAGGGTGGGACACTCGGCGCGCTTCTGTACTCAACCGGCATTGAAGGAAACAGATACCTCAACTGCTGTGATATTCTTATAGACAGCCTCGGATGGTCCTCAGTTCACGTGGGTGATACCCTTGATGCTTTCTATGCAAGGGATACGCTGACAGAAGTCCGCGCAAGACCCAGGAACGGCAGGGGATACTACTGCATTGAATTCGATGGAACTGCCGATCCCGTCGATTGGTACTGGGTACCTGAAGAGCAGTTCAGAAGGCTTCGTGCTGTTACACTTGTTGTCAGCAGTTCCGTATGGGAAAGCATTGCCAGCGGTGGTGTCCCGCCAGACCTGTCACCGTCCGGGCACATTGTAACCGCACGTGATTCGATAAGAGAGGTAGCCTACATAAAAGGATTCGAGAATGAGCTCGCCAACAGGCTCTTCGTTTACGATATCGATTTCTATTACGATGTGCAGCCGGGAGACAGTGTATGGGTGCTGCTGGAGGAGACCAGGTACCCCGGCTCATCCGAGACTACATTCCGCAGAATAGTTGCTGCCAAGTATGATTTCACCCTGGGAGGAATGACTGAAGCCATCCCATTCTTCCACCAGCCGGATTCCCTTGCTCCTGACGGCAGCGCCATAATACTTGATCACTATCACCGCGACGGTGCTTCACTCAGAACGATGTTCCTCAAAATGCCGGTTCCATTCGGCAGAATAAGCTCTCCATATTCAGATTCACGTATGCATCCTGTTCTAGGATACACTAGAGTCCACAGGGGTATAGATTATGCAGCCCCCATGGGTACAGAGATATATGCTGTCGGAGATGGTGTTATAACTGTCAGGGGTTTCACCGGAGGCTATGGGAATATGGTGCGTTTAAGGCATGCCAATGCTTATGAAACAGGATACGGACACATGAACAGCTACGCCCGGCATCAGGAAATAGGCTCTTATGTAAGGCAGGGTGATGTAATTGGTTATGTGGGAAGCACTGGTCTTTCAACAGGACCTCATGTTCATTTTGAGATGAAAAGGAACGGTTCTTACGTGAACCCTGCCAGTGAAATACTTCCACCTGCCAATCCTCTTCTTGCGAATGATCTTGATTTCTTCATGCTTCAGCTTCCAGTTCTGGAAAGCACATGGTCCATCATGGCGGGAATGGATATACCCGTTTCCCAGCCCCAGGGCACTGAATCAAGCAACACACCAACGGAATGACAGAAGAAAACAGGAACCCTGAGACTGCACAGAACTGGGTACTCAACGAGTTCTTCTGGGATTCTGTGTTTTCTGAAATGCTGTCCGGCCTGGCATCTAACAAACTGACTTCTGTAGGAGGGCTTGGAGGAGCCGCTATTTCGTTTGCAGCTGCAGCGGCCCACAGACTTGCAGGTCCTACTGTTCTGGTTACACCCTCTGTTGCTGATGCCGAGAGTATTAGGGACGACCTGAACGGCATGCTTGATGATGTTCTCTATTTTCCTGCATACGAGACTCTTCCATTCGAAGGTGAAGCAGCGCATCCAGGTGTTATATCCGACCGTGTGGAATGCATGGCTGAACTCTACGCCGGGAAAAGAAGAAGCCTTGTAGTGATGCCGGCATCCGCTCTTATCAAGAAAATACCATCAAAGGATAATTTCTCCTGCTTCCGTCTTTACCAGGGTATGAGGTTGTCCATCAGAGAGCTGGAAGACTGGCTTCTTGCCGCAGGATATTTGAAGGAGGGAAGTGTATGGGAACAGGCCAGATGGGCCCGGCGTGGCGGCATAATCGATATAGGAACCTTCGGAATGGACAATCCTGTAAGGTTGGAATTCTTTGGTGATGAGCTTGAATCGCTGCGGTCATTCGACCAGAGGTCCCAGAGAAGTATAAGGAACCTGCAGCAGTGCCAGCTTCTGCCCGCCAGGGAGGTCATACTCTCACCGGAGAACTGGAACAGGGCAATGGAAGTGGTTCCCGAAGACCACCCTCTCAGCGAGAAGCTCTGGACTGCCAACGATTTCCCGGGTATCGAACATTTTCTACCGGTGTTTCTTGATGATTGCTGCAGCATACTGGATTACATTCCCTATGATGGAACACTCATAATGTCCGATCCTGATTCAATAATTGCGCATATCGAAGATGCTCTGACTTTCAACATGAATAACTATTCACCAGAGGATATTCCCTTCAGTTTCAGCAGACAGTTTTTCAGTAAGGAGGGTATCCGCAGCAAACTTGAATCCTGCAGGAGAATAGTCAGATTTTATCCATTCCCCGAGAGGGATGTTGATGTCTATTACAGAACTGTTCCGCAGGTTAGCTTCCAGGATCATCGCACGGAAATGATCAGGCAGTTTGAGAACTGGAACAAGGAGGGCTTCAGAACGGCTGTTCTGTGTGATTCCTCCTCTGAGGAGGAGACATTCCTGGAGCTGATCCCGGATGAGATCGATATCAACACAAGTGTGCTTTCCATCTCGGAAGGCTTCCGGATGCCTGACAAGGGACTGGTCATACTGGCTGAGAGAAAGCTGCTCTCAGGAAGAAGGAGGCCGGAACGGATCAGGAAATACAGAGGTGGCTCCGGGCTGGAGGATGCGGGGGAGGTATCTCCGGGAGATCTGATAGTTCACAAACGCTACGGGATAGGTCGTTTCACAGGCCTGGAACAAGTTGAAACATCCGGAACAGTACTGGATTGCCTTGCAATTGAATACAGAGACGGCGACAGGCTTCTGGTCCCGATTGACGAGATAAGCTCCGTACAGAAATTCATGGCTCCGGATAAGATCCAGCCGAAGCTTGATAAGATTGGCAGCATATCCTGGAGCAAGCGTGTCACAAGCGCGAGAAGGAAAGCAAAGGCAATCGCCGGGAGGCTCGCGGCGCTGTATGCAGAAAGAAAAGCTATGAATAGAAAGCCGCTGGAACCTCCCGGTCATCATGTGGCAGCGCTTGAGAATAGTTTTCCCTACGAAGAAACTCCTGATCAGATGAAGACAATACAGAAGGTGATGCAGGACTTTCAGAGGGATAGACCAATGGACAGGCTGGTTTGCGGTGATGTCGGTTATGGAAAGACTGAAGTGGCTATCAGAGCGGTTTTCCGTGCAGTTGATTCAGGTTTTCAGGCTGCTGTACTGGTTCCAACCACCGTTCTGGCTGAACAGCACTACTTTACATTCAGGGACAGACTGGCTGAATTCCCGGTGAAGGTGGATATGCTCAGCAGGTTTCGAACAAGGGAGGAACAGAGAAAGAGCATAGAAAAACTGGCGGTGGGTGATATCGATATTATCATCGGAACCCACCGGCTCCTGCAGAAAGATATTCGTTTTAACAAGCTCGGCCTGCTTGTGATTGATGAAGAGCATCGTTTCGGAGTAAAGCAGAAGGAGTACCTCAGGGAATTGATGAAGGGTGTTGATACGCTGGCCATGTCGGCAACTCCCATTCCGAGAACACTCCATCTGTCTTTATCGGGCTTTCGGGATATCTCGATAATCGCAACTCCTCCGAGAGACAGGTATCCTGTTCACACAGAGCTTCTGGGGTTCAACTCAAGAATAATCGCCAAAGCCGTTCTCAGGGAGCTAGAGAGGGATGGACAGGTTTTCTTCGTGCATAACAGGATACAGTCCATTGAGAACGTAAGGGAGAAGCTTCATTCCCTGTTGCCTGAGGTGAGAATAGCAGTAGGGCACGGTCAGATGAATCCGAGGAAGCTTGAGAACGTTATGCACGCCTTTATGGAGGGTCAGTACGATATTCTGCTCTGTACATCCATAATAGAATCCGGTCTGGATCTTCCCAGAGTTAACACTATCATCATAGATAATGCCCACATGTTCGGCCTTGCTGACCTGTATCAGCTCAGAGGAAGGGTGGGAAGGAGCCATCACCAGGCTTACTGCTACCTGATCGTACCGGAGAGGAGAAAACTGAAACCGGAAGCCGGTAACCGTATCGATGCCATACGCAGATTCACTGAACTTGGATCCGGATGGAACATTGCCATGCGGGACTTGGAGATAAGAGGTGCGGGAGAACTTCTTGGAGCTTCTCAACATGGTCAGATGATCTCGATAGGATATGCGCTCTTCGAGGATCTGATCAGGCAGGAAGCAAGAAGGCTCAAAGGAATCGACACAGGATCGGATACCGGTGTCAGGGTTGAAATACCCGGTGATTCCTATATTCCTCCATCATATGTTCCCGATGTGGCGGAGAGGGTCCGGATCTATCGCAATGTATGGAGAGCCACCTGTGAGACAGATATAGACGAATGGATCGATTACCTTTCAGACAGGTTTGGTGAACCGGAGGAATCGGTACTTAATTGTGCCCGGAGGGCAAGGATAGGATATCTGGCTCGAAAGGCATGTATTGAAGAGGTTGTCGTAAGCGGTATAGTCGCACGGATGGTATTCAGTCCCGGCTCGGAGGTATCCAGGTCCTCGCCAGACAATATGAAAGTTTCAGTTACCGTGGAGAAAACAGGACGAATAGTAGTGAATATCAACTTGAAGGGTCTCTCCGACAGTGAAAAGGTGAGGAGAACCCTCAGTCTCCTTCGATACCTCAGTCCGGCATGATAAGTATCAGAACCCGATCGGCAGTGGTTCAACATGTGTGGCATCCTTTATATTTCGCTGTCGCGCCGCAGCTCTCAGTTTTCTTCTGGAACTCTGAGACACCTGCAGTATAGAGATTGACGGTTTAGCTGTGAATAGCACCTGCGTACGTGATCCAGCTATTGAACGATGGATATTTTACGGATTTGAATCATTTTGAAACTTGGAGGAAAGAATGAGATTCATTGTATACTTTGCCTTAATTCTGCTTATTCCTGCGGCAGCCTCTGCCGATGTTATTGCCAGCGTTGACGATGTTACGTTAACATGGGATGATATTCTGGCCATGATCGGAGGAGAAGAGAACGTTCAATATCTCGGTATATCCTCCGAAACCAGCGCGATTGAGGTTCTGCAGTCCTGGGTCAGAGAGGAAGTAATGGTTCAGGCAGCCGAAGACATCGGTCTTGATTCAGATCCTGCAGTCAGAGAAATTCTCGAGCAGACCAGAAGGCAGATACTACTGGAGGCATTCATGGCCAGTATAGTCGAAGACATGCAGCCCTCGCAGCTAGAGATAGAGAATTACGCGAATGTATGGCTCAGTACCTACAGAAAAAGTGCCAACATAAGACATATCATCGTACAGGACGAGAACCTTGCGAACTCACTTCTGGCAAGAATTCGTGCCGGCTCGGATTTTGCGGCTCTCGCACAGGAATACTCCATTGGTCCAAGCGGTGAGGCTGGCGGAGACCTTGGCTGGATAACACGCGGGCAGTCTGGCTATATGTCTTTTGATGAAGCTGCCTTCAGGCTTGAAGAGGGGGAAGTAAGCGATGTAGTTGAAACCGGTGCCGGATTCCATATCATTGAAGTTGTTGAAACTCAGCTTCTCTCTCCCGAACCGACACTTGGAGAAATTCAGGAGGTGGTTGCCATCGAGCTTACACAGGGAATGCAGGAAGAGGCCATTATGGCTGAACTTGAAATCCTTGAGATGAACCACGATATAGTGCTGTATCCGGAAAGGTTATTAAACCATCTTTAACTCAAGGAAGCACTTGATCTGGGGGATCTGGATACTTGCTGCAATTTCTGTTACGGTAACAGCTGCTGTTGTAATTGTCATTAACAGGAGGATAGCTTCGGTGAACTCCATTGAACCGCTGGAGAGCAGCAGCATGGATGATCACCTTGTTGCAGCGAGGGTGGACAGCTCTGTTATTTACATGGAAGATATGGCAATCGTCGGTATCGATGCTTCAATCCTTGAAGATTGGGTCGAGGATGAATTGCTGGCATCATTGGCTGTGCAGCGGGGTCTGGAGAATGTAAGAAAGAGCAGGCTTCTGCAGGACAGGGCAAGGCAGATTTATCTGAGAGATGAACTGCTTTCGAGTGTGTACAGAGGAATACCCTTTCCCGACAGCTCAGAAGTATTCCATTTCATGAGATCAGACAGCCTTGCCTGCATGGTCGAGCGACACTACTACCAGATATTGGTTTCGGACGAAGCTACGGCAGATTCCATCCATGAAAGACTGTCATGGGGCGAGAATTTTCAGATAACTGCCGAAAGGCTTTCGATAGGGCAGAAAGCCGGTATCGGAGGTGATCTCGGATTTATGACGGCAGGTGAACTTATGATGTATGGAGTACAAAGAGGACATGTGCTTATAGAAGGCCTCGGAGATGTCGCATATACTGCTTACGGATGGCATATATTTTTTGTGGATGAGATTAGGCCACTTGAAGATACATCCCGGGTTGTGAGAAGCCTTGCTGATGATATCTACAGAGATAGAATGAATACTGCAAGGGACAGTATTCTTGAGATTGCCGCATCGAGCAGAGAAGTGTATTTTGATCCCACGCTTAGAAGCAACACCGGACAATTTAATGGTGATATTGAAATTACAGACGGAAGAGAGACAGAATGACTGCACTGCTTGTTTCGATCCTCCTGACAGTGTTCATTCCTCTGGAGAAGATAGTGGCCGTTGTTGACAACAGTCCCATCCTGCATTCTGAGGTTGAGCAAGTCCTTGTTCAGATGGGTCTGGATCCGATCGGCAGCTACGAAATAGACTCGCAAACCCCTGATTACTATGATGCGCTCGAGGAGCTGATTGATACACGTCTGATCGTGAATGCAGCGGTCAGTGCTGGATATTATCCAACCGATGATGAGATACTGGCTCTTCTAGAAGAGCATCTGGAGCTCAACCCACCGGGGTATGATGTGAATTTGGAGTATATCTCGGAAGTATTGGCTGATAATCAGGCCGCGCAGATTTTTATCTTCAGGAAGGTTCAGGCAGCTATGCAGGATATGCCCTTGAGCTCGGAGGCATACCTGCTTGCAAATGCTGATCTTGTCGAGGAAATAATAATGCCCAGGCATATAGGATGGATATATCTTCCCATTCTTCCTTCAGGACCTGAGTTTGATGAAGTCGTAGAAGAAATGCTTCAATTAAGGGAGAGAATCCTCTCAGGTGAGTCTTTTGAAGAACTTGCGATGGAGTATTCAGATGATGGTTCCGCCAGGAACGGGGGATATCTTGGATCGTTCGGACCCGGAGAGATGACGTATGCCTTTGAGGATGCTGCATTTGCCCTTGAAACAGGTGAAATAAGCGAACCGGTTGTGACTCCCTTCGGTATACACATAATCAGATTGGACAATAGAAACGAAGACGGTACTATAGAAGCCAGCCATATTCTCAGAGTTGTGCCCGTTGATCCGGATGATATCGAAAGTACCGTAGCGGAAGCAGAGAGCATACTCAGTGATATACGTAATTCACTGTTATCGTTTGAAGATGCCGCCAGAATCTACAGCAGGGACATGTCAAGTTCCGAAAACGGCGGTGATATGGGAATGGTTCCTTTAAAACTATGGATGTATGAAATAGCCACAGCAGCGCAGGGGCTTGAGATCGGTTCATGTTCCGAACCTGTTATTCTGGAGAGCTCCGGAGCAGTTGCTATTATCAGGCTGCAGGAAGATGCAGGTGAAATCGACTGGAACTTATATAACGAGGCGGAACGGAGTGGGCTGGTTCAGCAGGTTATTTATCAGGATACATACAATTCCGTGGTTGATTCCCTGCGCAATGAAAAACCCGTGATCTACTTCCTTGAAAATGATGGTACAAGTGCGAATTGATGTTTACCTTAAACTGATGGGCATTTTTAAAACCCGATCAGTGGCCGGCAAAGCCTGCAAAGCCGGCTTTGTATCCATCGATGGCAAGGCACTGAAATCATCTCTTTCCGTTCAGAATGGCGATTTGCTTGCAATCGTAAAACCTGACGGCTCAAGGCTGACAGTTGAAGTACTGAAGATTCCGCCCGAGAAGCAGGTTTCCAGAAAGGATCGACAGGACTACTGCAGAATAGTCGGAATGGAGGTGTAACGATGATCACCTTCGGGAATGTCAGCAAATTCTACAATGACTGGCCTGCTCTCGAGAGTATTAATCTTCAGGTCCAGCCAGGGGAATTTCTTGTGGTTTCAGGACCCAGTGGCGCTGGTAAAACCACCCTCTTCAGACATATCTGGATGGGTGACCTGCCAAGTATAGGTAAAGTTGAAGTTGCCGGGTACAGGTCGGACAGGATAAGAAGAAGCGATCTGCCCTTTCTCAGGCGTAAGCTGGGTATTGTATTCCAGGATTTCCGGCTTCTTCCTGAAAGGACTGTATTCGATAACGTTGCCCTGCCACTGCAGGTTGCCGGAACTTCACCAAAGGCTATTAGAAGAAGAGTATTTTCACTTCTTGCGGAGATGGAACTCAACCATCGACGAGGTTCCTACCCCCACGAACTTTCAGGGGGAGAACAGCAGAGGGTGGCCATTGCAAGGGCTATGGTTGCACACCCTGTCATACTCCTTGCCGATGAACCTACAGGAAACCTTGATCCTGAAGTCTCACGAATGGTGATCGATCTCCTGATTGAGATCAACAGATCAGGAACATCAGTTATTCTTGCCACACATGATCCAAGACAGGTTCCGGCAGGGACTGCAAGATTCCTCTATCTGGAGAGGGGACATCTGGTGAATCCCGGTATCTGGGACGGGTACAGGCAGTTATGATCCATCTTATTAAGAATGCTGTCAGCGAAGGTTTGCTGAATATCCGGAGAAAACTTGGTTCGTTTCTGATCACTCTCCTGATGGTCAGCCTCTCTTTCATGGTTTTCGATATCTTTCTGATCATATCCTGGAATCTGGGTACAGCTCTGAAGGATGAGCAGGAGAATGTAGGAATTGAAGTCTTCCTGAAGGACAATATCATCGAAATTGAGGCGGTAATACTTGCTGATATCATGTCCGGTATGGAAGGGGTAAGATCGGTTTATTACGTATCCCCGGAGGAGGCTGAAGCCGTTTTCAGAGCGGACCTGCCCGAACAGGCCGATCTCCTGACTCTTCTGGGCCCGCAGTTTCACCTTCCGCCTTCTATTCAGATATCACTCCATCCCGATTACAGGACTTCCGAGAAAGTCGGCGGTCTGGCCAGAACCATATCCGGAATGGATGGAGTGGAGGACATAGTCTACGGTAAGGAGTATCTGCCGGGTCTGACAAGAGCGGTTGATATTCTTGAAAAACTTGTTATACTCGCCGGACTTCTTCTGGCCTTGAGCCTTTCGCTTGTAGTGGCGAATACCGTCAGGCTTGCAGTCGCGAGAAGGGCACTGACAGTACAGATAATGAGTATAGTAGGGGCACCGGGATGGTTCGTAAGAGTACCTTTCCTCGGTGAGGGGCTGCTTACTGGTGTGGCCGGGGCCGCTGGCAGCCTTTTATTGACTGTGGCTGTATCCTGGATGCTTTCATCCAGTGTACCCCATTATTTCTTACCCGGAAAATGGATAATGCTGGTTCTGATTCTTGGAGCTTCCTCCGGTGCTGCAGGAAGCTGGATAGGTATGAGATCCGGTATTCCAAAACCTCGATCCTGACAGGGAGATACAATGAAGAAAATGTTGATAGTTCTGATAATACTGACCGGTATCGTATTCGCACAGAGTGAATCCAGAACGGGCACTGCGCCGGCAACCGGAGAAGTAATAGAAACCACTACCACAATCGCTGAAACAGGTGCTCCGGCAGAGGAAGCTTCACCTCAGACTTGCATGGGCGGCGGAGGGATCATGAGTTTCCTTCCGATGATAGCCATTATTGCGATATTCTATTTCCTGATGATCCGTCCTCAGCAGAAGCAGGCCAAGATGCTGAAGGCAATGAGGAGTGCACTCCAGAGGGATGATAAAGTAATAACGAACGGTGGAATACACGGTATAATCACGAACATCAAGGGCGACGACGTGGTTACAGTGAAAATTGCCGACGGAGTCAAGATCGATGTCGACAGGAACTCTCTGCAGATCGAGAGCCAGAGTCAGTCTGGACCTGCCTGCAAGTAATAGCAAGGGGTTTTGCGGAGATGTGAAGGTTGGCCATGTCATCAAGGAAACTTCAGTATTTCGGTTCTCAAATACTCCGAAACAGTTCAAGAATAATCGACATATCTTCGGAGCTGGAGTCCCTTCATTCTCTTATCTCGGATATGCTTGAGATACTTGGAATTGAAAATGGACTTGGACTTGCAGCTCCGCAGGCCTCGGAGAACGTAAGACTGTTCATCCTCAATTCCGAGGAACTCAACCTGAATGGTCATTCCATATTCATCAACCCGGAGGTTACAACATCAGGACCTCTGCATAAAGATGAGGAAGGGTGCCTTAGTATCCCTGGGATATTCGAGTACGTCAGGAGACCGTCAAGCGCGTCCGTTACCGCTTTCGATCTTGCTGGCGAACGGTTCACTCTGGACCTCGATGATTATTCCGCAAGAGCAGTTCAGCATGAAAACGATCATCTCGATGGAATTCTCTTTGTTGACAGGCTCAGTCCTTTAAGAAAACGGCTCGTTAAGAAACAGCTCTTCGACATAAAAAGGGAATACGGTCCCGGCAGCAGGATTCTCTGATGAGAATCATCTTTCTGGGTACTTCCAGCTTTGCCCTGCCGTGCCTGAGGGTACTCGTCGAATCGGAGAATACTGTCCTGTGTGTCGTTTCAAGGCCACCCAGACCCGCAGGCAGGGGTAAAAAACTTCGCCAGCCTCCAGTGGCTGAGTATTCGAAGAAGAATTGTCTTGAAATTTTTCAACCGGAAAAGCTTACCGGAAGTTTCATAGATACCCTCAAGTCCATGGAACCGGAACTGATTGTTTCTGCAGCTTACGGTGCCTGGCTTCCAAAGAGACTTCTGGAAGCTTCGCGGTTTGGTGTGGTTAACGTTCACCCCTCACTCCTGCCCCAGTACAGGGGTGCAGCCCCGATCGCCAGGGCAATACTGGATGGCAGAGAGGAGACAGGAGTCTCATTCATGCTTACGGACAGCGGATGGGACACAGGACCCGTAATAGCCGTAATTCATGAGAGAATTCTCCCGTCGGACACCACCGGTTCACTGCAGAAGAGACTCTCTATGAAGGCTGCAGATAACATTATCGATGTTATTGAAGGTTATTCCAGCGGAAAACTGATTCCAGAAACCCAGCCTGAGGAAGCACTCTACGCTGATAAGATAACAACAGATGAAACCTGGTTGGACTGGAACAGATCTGCTTCATCCCTTGAGCGAAAGGTAAGGGCTTTCCAGCCGTCTCCCGGGGCAAGAACGATGTACTCTGGAAAACTCCTGAAAATTTCTGGTGCGCGGGTATCACAATGCAATGCAGAATCCGGTGAGATAGTTCTCAAGGCAGGTCTGCTTCACGTAGGATGCGGGGGAGAGGAGTCTCTGGAGATCCTTGAAATCCAACCAGCTTCCAGAAGCGTTATGAGCACAGCTGAATTCATCAGGGGCGCAAGGATGAAAACCGGTGATAAATTTGAAAGAACTTAACAAAGCCGGACTGCTTTTCCATACGGGGCTTCTGCTGTTTTCCATCGCTCCTGCACTGATCGTGCTCCTTCTCCTCCTGGTCGCAGGAATAGGATTTGCATTTTCACTGGCAGCAGCGCTGCTTGCGATCACTGTTTTTCAGATTTACGGATTACTGTACAGAAAGGGGGTAACAGACAACCCGATACCCCTGAGACTTTCATTCTGGTCGCTTACAGTGCTGCAGTCTGTTTATACATTACCCCTCCACGCACCGGAGAAGATGGTCGTGGCCATGAACAACCGGAAAGCACTTTCAGCAGCGGGCAGAAAATTCAGTTCCAGTGAAGTCCTGATCCTTGTACCTCATTGTCTTCAGAATCACGAATGCACCATCAGACTTACCTTCGTTCCCGATTCCTGCGAAAGATGCGGCAAATGTCCTATAGGGAATATTCTTGAAATAAAAGACAGGTTCGGCACTCATTTTGCCATAGCTTCGGGTGGAACCTCTGCCAGAAGGATAGTGGAGAAAACCTGTCCTTCACTCATTATCGCCGTGGCATGCCCGATCGACCTTTCACTGGGCATTCTGGATGTGCATCCCATAACAACAGTGGGCGTTCTTAACGAGTGGCGCAACGGTCCCTGCTTCGATACATGGGTTAATACGGAAGAACTGGCAGCTGCGCTCGAACTGTTCCTCTACTGAAGCAACGCTTCCAGTTCCTCAAGTGTATTCTCCATTTTCTGAAGGGCGGAGTTCACAGGCTCAGGAGTCGCAAGGTCAACACCGGCTCCTTTTAGCAGCTCAAGAGGCGGTCTGGATGAGCCGCCCTTGAGGAATTCAATGAAATTCTCAATTGCACCTGGTTCTCCAGATAGAATTCTGGAGGATATATCAATAGCTGAGGAGAGACCGGTTGCGTACTTGTATACGTAGAAGTTGTAGTAGAAGTGAGGTATTCTGGACCATTCAGTAGCAATCAGATCATCCACATCGTCCCAGGCAAAGCAATCTCCGTGATAGAGCTTTGTTAGATCGTAGTACGAACTGCTGAGGTAATCCGGTGTAAGCGGATTGCCGGATTCAACATGTTCGTGGATCATTTTCTCAAATTCTGCGAACATCGTCTGTCTTATCAGGGTGGATTTGAATGTGCCGAGAAGGTGATCAAGCAAATAGGCTTTCTCCTGTTTGTCATCCATTCTCTTGAGCAGCAGGTCGATAAGGAGCATCTCATTTGTTGTTGAAGCGACTTCGGCTACGATGATCTTGTATTCGGACATGTGATACTGCTGCGAAACCCTCGAAAACAGGCTGTGCATGGAATGCCCGGCTTCATGGGCAAGAGTGAACACACTCCTGAGCGTTCCGTTAAAATTATGGAGTATGTATGGATGCGAATCGTAACACCCACCCGAGTAGGCGCCGGATCTTTTACCTCTGTTCTCGTATCTGTCCACCCATCTATTCCGGAAGCCCATAGCCAGGGCATCAACATAATCTGTGCCCAGGGGAGCTACAGCCTCAAGCGTCAGGTTCACTGCCTCATCCCAGCTGTAATCCGCTTTGGATTCAGGCACAATGGGGACGTTAACATCGTATATGTGAGCTGAATCAAGACCAAGTACATCCTTGCGGAAGTTGAAGTATCTGTGGAGCACCGGCAGGTTGTCATGGACGGATTTTATCAGCGAATCGTATACGGAAACACTGACTATGTCATTGAAAAGAGAAGACTCAAGGGCGGAGTTATAGTTCCTTGCCCTCGCCCTGAAGATATTCGATTTAACCTGTCCCTCCAGCAGAGCTGCCTTTGTTGCAACATTCCCCTTAACTTCATTGTAGAAACCAAGGAAAGCATCCTTTCGGACTCTTCTGTCCTTATTCTGAAGGAATGCGCTGAATTTGCCGTTGGTCAGTTTGACATTGTTTCCATTCTCATCCACTATCTCCGGTAACCTTGCGGGCATGTCAACGTTACTGAGTTTACCGAAGGCAGAGCTGAAACCGCTTATTATCTCGCTGGTGTTTGCAAGAAGCATCTCCTCTTTCTCCGAAAGAATGTGGGAACGGTATCTCAGAGTATCCTGAAGCCATGTTCTATAAGGTTCAAGCTCCATTGTTTCCAGCCATGAATTGATAGTGTCTTCCGGAATAGCCAGTAGTTCAGGTGTGAAGAAGGAGTGAGCAGCGGAGAATTCAACGAATCTGCTTCTGATTCGCGAAAGCATTCCACTGTATTGGGAGTTTCCAAGATCTTCATCCGCCTTCATACTGGCGTACGTGAAGAGTTTATCCAGAAGTCTGTGCTGTGACAGCAGTTCTTCGATTGCAGCTCTTAGTATCCGCGGACTTTCGGCGAGTCTGCCGCTCCATCTCTTCATACTGTCCATGAAGGTTGCCGTCTTGTCGAAGTCCTTTTCCCAGTCATCATCTGAAGCGAAAATAGCTTCTACGTTCCATCGTGCTTCAGCAGGGATTTCTTTTCTGGTTTTCAATTCGTCAGGCATACTTATCCAATCCAGTCTTTCAATTTCTTTCAGGCAGATTCTTCGTGAGTCTGTCAAGGCTAATAACGATCAATGTACTCCAGGGTTACCAGAAATGAACGGCATTTACAGTAAGCAGCAACTAATATACATTATGTATCACTGATTTCAATATTACATTTTGAAACATTATATTCGGGGAACGCCAGAAAGAATTAACCGCAATAATCGGAGATAACTATGAAAATACTAGGAATTAATCTTGTTGCTGCTATTCTTATCTTCTCTGCCTGCCTCAGCAACTCCAACTCAGACAACTCTAATATGGAAACATTCGCAGTTCTGCAAACAATTGAATCTCCAGGTGTAAACGTTACCGGGCTTGCATGGGGAGAGGGAGATCTATGGGCTGTGGACGCGGATAGCGACACGATCTTCCGAATAAACACTATTTCGGGAGAGATCATCAGTTCTTTCAAATGCGGCACCCCTTCATCATTCTATGCAACCGGTCTGGCATATAGTGAAGAGCATAATCGGATTCTTCTGGGGATATGGAATCACTCAAGCAACGGGTACGTTTACTCCTATTCCCCCGGAGGTGAGTACCTCGGCTCGGTGAGTATGTGCGGTGGTTGAGGCAACCCTGTCTCGTCGGTGACGGGACTGGCCGCACATATGGATTATCTCTACGTCTCTTCAAGATCTCAGAATAGAACCTATCGTTATTTACTTCCCGGCATATCCGGAAGGACGAACAGTACTCCATTCGGAGGGAACAGTCGAACCTGGGATATTGCCCGTGATTCCATGGGACTTATCTGGGTAGCTACCGATGATTCCGGAATTCCCGTTCGCTGTTGCGATTCATCAGGAAATACGGTTGTAGAGGTAGGTAGTAACACCATTTCATCCGCTACGGGCGTGACACTTGATGATGAGGGTCACCTCTGGGTAAGCAACAACGACGACATGTTGCTGTACCGTATAGATGTAACGGAATAGATGAGAAGAAATCGAACACTTCTGTGTTGCAGCCCGAAGGATTATAATTTCCTGACTGTTTGATTTTTCATGTTGTAGAAAATGGAGAAAATATGCGTGATTGCATCTACGGACTTAATAGAAAAGTACCCCTTCTTGATGGATCCATGGTTCGTTACGTCAATCTGGACAATGCAGCCAGTACGCCCCCACTGAAAAATGTTGTGGACGGGATCAATGCGCTGGCGCCGTATTATTCCAGCGTTCACAGGGGGACCGGTTTCAAATCAAGATTGTGTACAGAAGCGTACGACAGGGCTCATACTGTAATAGCGGAGTTCGTCGGGGCTGATCTGAACATAAATACGGTGATTTTCGTAAAAAACGCCACCGAAGCTATAAATAAGCTCGCTCACCGGCTCAAAACCCCAGAGGATCACGTTGTTATCACTACACGAATGGAACACCATTCAAATGATCTTCCATGGAGATACAACCACAATACTGTGCATGTACGGGCAACAGTAGACGGGCGGTTCGATGAGGTGCATTTCGATTCACTTCTGAAGGAGTACAAAGGAAAAATAGCCCTTGTCTCCATAACGGGCGCCTCCAACGTTACCGGATATATTCAGCCGATACATCATCTGGCCGAGAAAGTTCATGCTGCAGGCGCTAAAATCATGATAGATGCAGCCCAGCTTGCTCCGCACAGAAAAATTGATATGAGACCGGATGACGACCCCGGTCATCTTGATTTCCTTGCAATTGCGGGGCATAAGATGTACGCTCCATACGGAACGGGCGCTCTTATCGGCCCGAAGTCCGAATTTCTGGACAGTGCCCCCGATTACTGCGGGGGAGGGACCGTTCATATGGTAACTCCGGATGAAGTCTACTGGGCCGGAATGCCGGACAGGGATGAGGCCGGAAGTCCCAATGTAATGGGAGCTATAGCCATGGCAATAGCTGCGGAAACACTCATGAAAAAAGGGCTGGATCTTATAGCGGAGCATGAGCGGGAACTGACCTCATACGCGCTTGAAAAGCTTGGAGCCATAGAGGGAGTCACCGTATACGGAGAGACGGATCCTTTGAGGGCTTCTGAGAAGGTCGGGGTTATTCCCTTTAATCTCCAGGATGTGGATCATGCGCTGCTCGCTGCAATCGCAGGTTATGAATTTGGTGTAGGCGTGCGCAATGGCTGTTTCTGTGCTCATCCGTACGTAGTTGAACTTCTGCAGCTGGAAGGTTCTGAGATACACAAATGGAGGAATCAGTTCAAGAACGGTGACAAAACAGGAATGCCTGGTATGGTCAGGATGAGTTTCGGCTGTTACAGTAATCATGAGGATGTTGACCGCCTGCTTGAAGTTCTTGAAAAAGTAAAAATGAATGAATACAGCGGGAAGTATTATCAGCTCCCGGAAACCGGTGAATTCCTGCCTGAAAATTACATTGATGATTTTTCGGATCACTGGAAGTACCCGGATTCGTTTTAAGCCGGAGTTGATTCTCAAAGATGCAAGGAGTACCAGATGAACAGAAGAATAATAATCACGCTTATTCTAGCGCTGACCGCCACCGGTTTAACAGGCGCATGTGGCGGAACCGCCGAAGAGCCGCAGGCAGTGCAGGATACGACAGAAGTTGCGAAAAATACAGCATTCATTCTTGCTGACAGTGCTTCGGAGTCCTTAAGCAGCTGCTCGTACAGATTCAGGATATACATGAGCCCCTCTTCGGGTACACCTGAGCTGACGGGGAACCTGACAGGCAGGACGTCAGTCGAAATGGGGGCGCCTCTGCTCAGAATCGAGATGGGACAGGATTCAACACCCCAGGACGGCATCGCCTCGGAGATCTCACTGATCCTTGTATCCGGATTTGATTCGGTTTATGCTTACAGCCTCGATGAGAATACTTTTGAAAAGGGCGCCCTGGAAGATGGGGGTGCTAACCTCCTGGGACCCGGAGTTTATGCGGTGATGAACGAGTATTTTCTTGATGATCCCTTTGCTGATGAAATAGCTTCGCAGTCGGTGGTTTATGAAGGTCCTGACACTGTCGGAACAGTTCCGTGTGAAACATACATGGTAACCTATTCGGGTGGTCAGAAAGCCAGATGGTCACTTGGACTGGAGGATAATATTCCCAGGCGTGTGGAGCGCTTGATGACAGATCGTGATGGCAATGAAATATCCAGGATTCTGGAAGTCTACGATCTGGACATTTCGCCTGAAATAACTGACGATATTTTCACAATTGTACTCCCTGAGGGTACAAACGTGGAGCTCTATAGCGCATTCCTTACGGTCGGCACACCAGCGCCCTCCTGGACCCTGACAGACCGTGACGGGAATACAGTATCCCTTGAGGATATGAGAGGCAGCGTCGTTGTTCTGGATTTCTGGGCAACATGGTGTGGCCCATGCGTTACCGTAATGCCGGAGATACAGTCATTGTTCGATAGCTACCCGCATGATCAGGTTCGGGTATACGGTGTGAATGTATGGGAAACCGGTGATCCCGTTTCATTCATGGATGAAAGCGGGTTTATGTACGGTCTGCTTCTTGAGGGTGACGAGGTTGCCGGTGATTACAAGATAACTGGAATCCCCACCATGTACATAATAGATCAGGAGGGAAGAATAGCCTTCGTCGAAGTAGGAGCAAATCCTGAAATCGGAGAGATGCTGACTTCCACTGTGGATAATCTGCTTGAAGCTGAATAAGAAAAAGGTGCCCGAAAGTTCCTGATATTGTTACTTCAAGGCGGTTGAGAATTGAAACCATATGACCTTGCCGCTGAATTCATAAGCGAACTGGGATCTCTTACTGAGATGAGTACAGCACCGATGAGGAAAATTCGTCGAGAGTATTCAAAGAGATTAATCTATGAAAATGCCTCTTACGTACTTGAAGTAGTGCATTCCATTCTCAATTCAGGCAGGCATCGGTGGATAGCGTACGAGCTTATTCATGATCACCCGGGTGCATTTCACTCTCTGAACATTGAACGTCTTGAAGTTCTGGGACACGGAATGAACAATTGGTCATCCGTTGATTGCTTCGCTCGGACGCTATCAGGTCCAGCATGGCTGGAGGGAATGTTAACTGAAAGTACAATCCGCGATTGGGCGCGGTCAGAAGACCGCTGGTGGAGGCGCGCAGCTCTTGTCAGTACAGTAGCCCTGAACACGAGATCCCATGGCGGAATGGGGGATGCTGCTAAAACCCTGGCAATCTGCGAGATGCTCATCAATGATCATGAAGATACTATCGTAAAAGCCCTCTCATGGGCTCTTCGGGCGCTCGTAAATCATAATCCGGAAGAAGTGAAGGAATTCATACATGTGCATGAACATGTGCTTGCCGCGCGAATCAAGAGGGAAGTGCGGAATAAGCTTACAACCGGGTTGAAAAACCCCTGAAATCTACTGTGTATCGCAAGTACATGCGAGACTACTTAATCACCACGAAACGTTGCATGGCTGTGAAATCATCTGTCCTCATTCGGCAGAAGTACATCCCGGGATTGAGTTCAGTAAAATGCACCTGGTGCACTCCCGGAGCATACTCCACATGAGAGCGCATAATTACAAGACGCCCGGTTAGATCGTAGATTGAGAGTTCAACCTGGGAGTGTTCTGAAACCGCAAATCCTATACTCACAATTCCGGATGCAGGATTCGGCACTGCTCCGAACAGGATATATTCGTTTACATGCGGATCGTCCTCAATCCCGTGCGGATTCCAGGAAATTGTTACATCATTAAGAATAGAAGTTGAATCAGGATCAGATGTACTGAGGATAACTTTGTACTGTACGTACCTTCTACCGTCTTGAAGGATACCCGCCAGTGAACACGGCGAAGTGAGGGTATCAGACCAGACTCCCATATATAAGTGACTCCAGGATGCTCTCAACTGGAATGAAACAGATGTGTTTTCAGGTGTAGTTGCATTCCAGTCAAAAGAATTCCAGTTATGATTAATCTCCTGTATATCAAGAATACTGGATTCGAGCGAACCTTCAGGTGAATATGCAGTAAGATCCCACCATGTAATGTCGTGATCTCCAGCAGAAGCACCGAGGACGTCCAGATTGCCATCATCGTCTATGTCTGCGGAGTAAACGGACGTGGCAGCATTGAAAGAGTAATCAACGGTATACTCAGACCAGGATGTACCCAGGGCATCGATATTTTCCCACCAGATGATTTTGCCGTCGTCGTAGGCTGCACCCAGGATGTCCATGTCTCCATCGCTATCAATGTCCTCCGAGTAAACGGAGTAGGCGCCATCGAAGTCTCCATCAACGGTATGCTCAATCCAGTAGATTCCCGAGACAGTATCTGAGTTCTCCCACCATGTAATTTTGTCACTGTTTGCAGCAGCACCGATAACATCCATATTTCCGTCGCCGTTTATGTCCGCTGAGTAAACGGAACATGCACCATCGAATTCCCCATTAACAGTATGTTCGATCCAGGATGTACCAAGGCCGTCAGTATTCTCCCACCATGTGATATCGTCTTCTATTGCATCGGCACAGAGAGCATCCATATAGCCGTCACCGTTTATGTCCGCCGAGTAAACGGACCTTGGATATTCTAAAGACCCATCAACAGTATGTTCGATCCAGGATGTACCAAGACCGTCAGTATTCTCGAACCAACTGAGTTTGTGCGCTGTACAGCCAGCACCGAGAATATCAATATCTCCATCACCATCTATGTCCTCAGCATAAACGGATACTGCGCCACCAAAACCCACAGCAACGGTATGTTCGATCCAGACGGTTCCCAATCCATCTTCGTTCTCCCACCAGGAAATGGCATTATCGGTCATTGCAGTACCGAGTACGTCCATGTCGCCATCACCATCTATGTCCTCCGAGTAAACGGAATAAGCTCCAGCGAAGTTCAAAGCAATGTTATGATCTGTCCAGATTGTACCGGATCCGTCCACGTTTTCCCACCAGCTGATCTCATCTGTTGAATATGCAGTGCCGAGAACGTCCATATCACCGTCATTATCTATGTCCTCCGAGTATACGGAACGGGCATTATAGACGGTCCCATCAACGATATGCCCAAGAGGGGGGAGAAGAGTTACAGAACCAGAACTGTAACTCCAAACAACTCCGTTATCGATATGGAAACTGTCACCCCAGGAAATGACTGGTCCGAGTACCCCAGGTCCACCGGACCAGTTGCTTTGTGTAGCGGAATCAGCGTAAACTTCAATTGCAGTAAGTGCTATAATCAAAACAGAAATGAGAATACTTTTTGATCGCATTTATCTCTCCATCTATACCTGATAATCTTAATACGGAAATTCCATACAGATGTCAATAACAGCAAATTAGCGCATCTATAAGCATTGATTCGGGAGTTAAAGATGAGTAATGACTTTCCTGAGTTTCTCTCTGATCTTATGAGCGATTTCCGCGAGCTCAGGATTCTCCACAGCCTGCATCGATGCAACAGGATCGACAGCAGCGACCTCTACCTGTCCCGATGGCAGTTCCTGAACAACGACATTGCATGGGAGCATCAGGCCTATCCTGCTCTCTTTCAGGAGAGCTTTATAAGCGAATGGGGGATTGCATGCCCCGAGGATTCTGTATCTGGGAAAGTCGACATCCAGTTTCTTCTTAAGTGTTTCTTTCACGTCAATCTCTGTGAGAATTCCGAAACCCTCTTTTTTCAAATCTTCAGTTACTCTCATAACAGCTTCATCAAAAGGAAGATCAACAATTGCACTGAAGTAGTATTTCATCGTAGTTACCTTTCCAGCTTGTAGTTAGCAACAGAGATACCGCAACCAATAGAATCTATAACTTTGCGAACCTCAATCTGAGAGAGTTACTGATAACCGATACAGAACTGAAGCTCATCGCCGCTGCAGCAAGAATAGGGCTGAGCAGCAGTCCGGTGAAAGGATAGAGGATTCCCGCAGCAATCGGAACGCCTATTGTATTGTAGCCAAATGCGAAGAAAAGGTTCTGCTTGATGTTCCGCATCGTGTGCCTGCTCAGGCTGATTGCCCTGGCAATCCCTCTGAGATCTCCTTTCACAAGTGTTACATCAGCGCTCTCCATGGCTATATCGGTTCCGGTACCCATCGCTATCCCTACCCGGGCCAGTGCTAACGCAGGCGCATCGTTTATGCCGTCTCCCGCCATGGCTACCGGGTGTTCATCATCCTGCAGGCTTCTTATGACCTCTGCTTTCCCGTCCGGAAGCACATCCGCAATCACTTCATCTATGCTTAACTTTGCCGCTACTGCCTGGGCAGTGGTTCGATTGTCGCCCGTGAGCATGATGATCCTGATTCCATATTCATGGAGGAGTTTGATGGCTTCCGGTGTGCTTTCCTTAATCGGGTCGGTAACGGCAAGTAATCCCCCAGCAGTGCCGTCCACTGCAAGCATCATCACCGTATAACCTTCATGGCTCAGTTCCGTTGCCTCTGTATCAAGGGAAGAGTGGTCTATACCGAGGGATTCAAGAAGTAAAGCATTGCCAAGGATGATATCGTGGTTATCGACACGGCCTTTGACTCCCTTGCCGGTGATCGATTCGAAATCTGTAACCTCCCGGAGCGCTAACCCTCTATCTTCGGCACCGGAGATAATGGCTGCTCCCAGAGGGTGCTCACTTCCCCGCTCGACACTGGCAGCAAGGGACAGCAATACGCTCTCATCGAAATTACCAAGAGGATGGACAACCATCAATCTCGGTTTTCCCTCGGTGAGTGTACCTGTTTTATCAACAACAAGGGTTTTCACTTCTCTCAGCGTTTCAATAGCTTCCGCATTCCGGAATAGTATCCCGGCTCCAGCGCCCTTTCCGGATGCAACCATGATAGCCATGGGAGTAGCAAGGCCGAGTGCACATGGACATGCTATTATGAGAACTGCCACCGCGCTTATTATCGCATGCGCCAATCGCGGTTCCGGACCGATCGCAGCCCAGATTATAAAAGTGATAAAACTGATGGCAACAACTGTCGGTACGAAGTATCCCGCTGCAACATCCGCAAGCCTCTGAATAGGAGCTCTGCTCCTCTGTGCTTCTGCAACCATTTGGACGATTCGTGACAGCAGCGTATCGGCACCGATTTTCTCGGCACGCATAATCAGTGAGCCGGTACCGTTCAGGGTCCCGCCAACAATCCCGTCACCTTTTTCCTTCTTAACCGGGACAGGTTCACCTGTAACCATTGATTCATCTACGTAGCTGGTGCCGGAAAAAATGCTTCCATCGACTGGCACCTTTTCACCTGGTCTCACTCTCAGCAGATCTCCAACCATTACATTCCCGAGGGGAATATCGATTTCTGTCCCATCATCAAGAAGTTTCCTTGCGGTATCAGGAGCCAGACCAAGCAGCTTTCCTATTGCTGCTCCTGCGCTGGACCGTGCCCGCAACTCTAAAACCTGGCCAAGAAGGATCAGGGTTACAATGACCCCTGCAGCCTCAAAGTAAACTGACACATCACCAGATTCACCCCTGAATGCGGTCGGGAAGATACCAGGTACAAGCGCAGCCAGAAGGCTGTATATGTAAGCGACGGTAACACCCAGCCCGATGAGAGTGAACATATTGAGAGACCGATTCCTTATAGAAGCCACAGCACGAACATAGAACGGCCATGCAGACCAGAGACAGATAGGGGTCGCGAAAAGCAGTTCCAGCAGAACACGATTACGTACCGAGAATATCTGTGAAATTGGTCTTCCCGGAAGCATGTCTCCCATCGACAGTATCAGCAATGGAATGGCGAAAACCAGGGAGAAACGGAATCGCTTCAGCATGCTGCGGTACTCGGTGTTATCCTCTGAGTCGCGAAGGGAGGCAATACGAGGTTCCAAAGCCATTCCGCATACCGGGCAATCACCCGGTATGTCCTTCAGGACAGAAGGATGCATGGGGCAGGTGTATTGAGCGGTATTTCCGGATAGCCGGTCATGGTGATCTGCCGGATGTATCTCGACTGAAGAAGATGCTTCAAGCCAGGAGTCAGGATCGGACTCGAACTTCTTCAGGCAGTGATCGCTGCAGAAGTAGTATGTTTTTCCCTCAAAATCGACATTTCTGTGGGAATCGGAGGAAACTGACATGCCGCAGATTGGATCGATATTCTCGTTTGAGTGCACTTCTGGCTGCGGATGGGATTTCATAGTCTCCCTGACCTCCCGACACTAAGAGTAAAATCAGTATAACATTAGTGGCAATCGCTGTCTACCGTACTGGAACCTCGCATATCCAGAACCAACACAGCAACGATTATTCCAAGCGTTTTCATTCCATTCGACATTGTATTCCTCCTTGCGGGTAATTCCTACTTACATAGTGTATAATGTCAAATTAGTAAAATAGTTCCAATTTCGGTTATTCACAGAGAGGAGACTGAGAAATAACTCCAGCAGATAAACAGCCCTCAAGGATTTCCTGGTATTAGTGTCTCCTTGACACTTCAAAGGGTGTTTCTATGATTAGTATTATTAGTTGATTCGGTAAACCGATTATTCTTTTAGAACTTGTTATTATTGATGTTTTATTATGAAGGTTTGTTTTTACAATGGGGGGGTACAAATATGAACTCAAAGACTGTTCTTCATCTTGTTGCTGCATCGCTCCTGGTTGCTGCGGTATTTGTGACGCCAGCAGCCCATGCGCATGCAGATATTCTCACCATGCCGGCAACTGCCACCATCACCGAGGAGACCTGGCCCAGCTGGCCGGTCGTAATACCCGAGATCGAACAGAACGGGGTAGCCGGGCAGACATCAATGCCGCTCAGCATCGAAATTGATCAGAATCAACCAAGTGGACCAATCTACATGGCTGGGTTCAACCAGACAGATCTCGCTCAGTCCTTCATGCAGTCGTATGACAATATTGCTGGTGCTGGCATCCTCCTGCAGGCGGGAGTCGGAAGCACCGACAATGTCACGATACAGCTCTGGGATGGTCTGCCCAACGCAGGCGGCACCATGCTCACCCAAGCTGCGGCAACAGGTACCGCAGGTCAGTGGGTCGATGTCTATTGGCCAGCTGTTGAAATCACTCCGATGATCACCTACTACCTGGTCTTCACGGGCAATACGACATTGGGGATCGCCGGTGACTTGAACAACCCGTATCCAAATGGTCATGTGTTCGCCAATCCCGGCTACTCCCCCTTTGCGGGATTCGACTATGCGTTCCGGACTTATTACGACACAGAAGTCCCCATCGAACGCCATACCTGGGCGAATGTGAAGTTGCTCTTCGAATAGAATTGCTGTTTCGACGCGACAAGACAGTATTTGCCGGGATCAAGATTCATCTCTTCGAAGAGAAGGAATTTCAATGAACCACTTCACATTCGGCCTGGTTCTCGCGGTCTTCGCCGCTGCCGTAGCCGTTCCATTGGCTTCAGCGGAAGAGGACTCGTACACCTTTGCTGTGTTCTGCGACACCCGATCTGACATGGACGGAACAGGCGTGAACGAGTCCGCGGTCCATGCCATCTGCCGCGACCTCCTGGCGCGTGGTGCCGAGTTCGTGCTCGCACCCGGGGATCTCTTCTGCGGGGACGTTCCTGATTCGTTCTTTCTCCCGCACACGCCACCCCTCGACTCTATGTATCAATCATTCATTGACGCGAATGAAGCCGAAGGCGTGGGTCTCCCTGGTTCGGACGCCGAAATCTTTCTCTACCCGATCCGCGGCAACCACGAGTGTTACTACTTGACCGTGACGAAGGAAGAGGTCGATGAGGCTTGGCTCCGCTACATGGGCCATGCGGTCCCGGCGAACGGACCGGAGGGTGAGGTCGGGTTCACATACTCCTTTCTGCACGAGGGAGATCTCTTCATGGGCCTCGAGGTGTATGTCTATTCCGATTCGATGATGATATCCGGGATCCAGGTGAACCAGGATTGGATAGACCGGACTCTCGCTGAGAATCCGGACGCAGACCGGGTCTTCGTCTTCGGGCATACGCCCGTCTTCTCCGCTGATCATCGGGACTGCCTTGAAGAAAGTCCGGCCGCCCGTGACGCCTTCCTCCGGTCGATCCAGGACCGTTGCGGCGTGTACCTCTGCGGGCACGACCACTTCTATGCCCGGGCCCTGGGACCTGTGTATGCCGAGGACGGATCCACGATCACAGGCTGGATCCAACAGGTGATAATTCCGAGTGGCGCTCCCTTCATTACCGGCGCACACACCGAAGATCCCAAGTGGAACGGATTGTACGAGGACGAGAACGTGATCCCGCAGACTTACATCGACAACGTCATGGGGTACATGTTGATCACCGTGGAAGACGACAGGGTGACCGTAGAGTTCATCGGTACCCAGGATGGCGCCACCTGGACGCGCGACGCCCAGGGGGTGTACCACTACACCTACAACACGGACTGGGAACGGTGGAACTTCGCGGTGCTCGATTTGTTCATTCTAGAACGACAGTAGTTCTGGATAGTACCTTATCTGTTTAGTCATAGCACTATCCTCTCAACTAAGTATTCTCCGGCAATCCCGGGACGGCTCAAACATGTATGTCCTGCTTAGTCAATAGAATGCCATGCAATCATCCTGCTTGACATGATGGGTTTATTCGCTGTATTCTCTTGTTGGAGTAAAATATCGATTAACAGGGTGTATGGGGTAAGGAATTACAGTACTGAAAGTTACAGTATATTATTCATAGGAGGTTCAATAATGACCAGACTGTGTACTATTGCAGTTGCGTTGGGTATTGTTGTTTTTGCAGTTTCATGCGGAGACTCAACAGGTCCCGAGGCAAGTGGTGAACCGGTGCTCTCAGCCGGTGAAGTGTCTCATTTCCACTGCGAATTATCCTGGACACAGGTAGATCTTGAATCTCAGGAGCACATCTCCTACAATCTGTACAAGTCTGCTTCTACGGGAATATCTCAGGACACAACTCAGGCAGAGTTGATCGCAACATTTGAAAATGCTGATGATCTTGAATACAACGACAGTCTTCTCAGTGCAGACAGCAATTATTATTTCGCTCTGCTTACGGAAGTTACCGAATCCGGAACTGATGCGAGTGAATTTATCTGGAGTAATGAAATCCTGGTAGCGTCTGATGAGGTTAACTATGTATCCTTCATCAATAACTCGGGTCATACGATGTATTTCATTGTTCAGCAGGGTGGGTGGTCTGGCCATCCCGAGGCTGGCCCATGGCTCAGCAATATTGGTTCCCAGTCTAAATGGACTGCCGATAACACTTTCAGTTCAAGCTATGTTGAGTCGTGCAGTACGGGAGCAACTCTGAATTTTATATATCCTGAATTTGATATTACTAATCCGCATGGAGCAAGAATATACTTTGGAGAGGCTGAATTCACCGGTGCACCAGACTTGAATACCTACCCTCACATCTATGATAAGATGGAAGCAGGCTGGGGTATAGGAAATACCTGGAACACAACTTGTGTTGGGTTCATAGCAATTCCTATTCAGATGGCCGGTAAAGGGAAGGTTGTCGGTTTTAACTCGAATGTTACGCGCAGTGCTCTCTTCGACTCCCTAGGCGCACTGCCTTCTCCATACGGTGACCTTGCCTTCCCTTCTTCAGGAGATCCTGTCCGATTCTTCTCTCCAGGAAAGTATCCGGATCAGTCAGTTGTTGCCAGCTGTCTTGATTCGGCTCTAGCATTGGGGTTACCTCTGGCAGTACAGCATGACTGGAGCTACGGAGGAGACGATTATACCGATGTAACATTTACGCCTCCCGATGAAGTGTCTGCACAATACAATGGTTCTACATCTACGGCAACAGATATTAACACAGCACATGTATTTGCCTGCAATATTCCTAACAGCGGAGATGGTGGACCCAGGCTGGCAGCGCTTATCGGTGCTGCTGCAAGCAGAGGAGTCCTTCACAATTATGATTGGTGGGCTGATTCTACAAAATACTACCAGGTTTATTCCGAGAATGCAGGGCAGTACAACTACTACAGTGCTCTGCTCCACCATTTGTCTCTTGATGGGTTGTGTTATGGTATGCCCTATGATGATTACTATAATCAGGACTCCGGAATCGGAATGGATCCTGGAGATTCAATTACAGTAACTATTCTTCCCTTCAACTGATCCTTCAGGTCTCAACTGGCATCAATTCCAATACAGGATAACCTAGTTATTATAGATTAAGCTGACCTGCCACGGGTTTTCATACCACTCCCTTCGTTAGTTTCAGGAGCGATTCGCTTGTGTATATTGTACTCTTCCAGACCCTTGGACCAAGATCAGTTTTTGCTTCAGGTGCAGGAGGTTTATAACCAAGTGAGCTGTGTGGCCTGAAGCGATTGTATTCCTGCCTCCATCTCTCGATAAGCACCTTCGCTTCAGTAAGCGTATCGAAGATCTCTCCATTGAGTAACTCGTCCCTGAACTTGCCATTGAATGACTCGATATAACCATTTTCCCATGGAGAACCAGGCTCAATGAACAGCGTTTTCACTCCCAGTGACCGTAACCAATACCTCACCGCTCTAGCTGCGAACTCAGATCCATTATCAGACCTGATATGATCAGGCAAACCTCTTTCAACGAAGAGCTGCTCAAGCCTGAAGAGAACATCATCCGATCTGATTCTTCTCTCAACATCTATTGTAAGACATTCCCTGGTATACTCATCAACCATGGTAAGCATATTCAGCTTCCTGCCGTCATGGGTTCTATCAGCAACGAAGTCATAGCTCCATACATGATCCCTGTGGGTAGGTCTCAGGCGAATACAGGAACCATCATTCAGCCAGAGCCTTCTGCGTTTTGGCTGCCTCCTGGGAACCTTAAGACCTTCCTGTCTCCAGATCCGTTCAACTCTCCTGTGACTTACAGGCCAGCCCTCACGCTTCAGCAACTCGGTGATACGCCTGTACCCATACCTACCGAATTGAGTGGCAAGATCTACCGCCCTCCGTGTGAGTGCTTTCTGGAAGGTGCTGATCCGATGCTCATATCTCTGCACTGATCTGTTCTGTTCAAGCACACGACAGGCTCTACGCTGGGATACTCCAAGATTCTCAACAACCATCTCTACTGCCCGGCGACGCTTAGCCGGGCTCAGAACTTTGGGCTGGCCACTTCCTTGAGGATGGATATGTCCAGTGCTTGATCGGCAACAATCTTCTTCAGCCGAGTGTTTTCTCGCTCAAGTTCCTTCAGCCGCTTCGCCTGATCCAGCTTGAGACCACCATACTCTTTTCTCCAGCGGTAGTAGGTCTGCTCGGTGACTCCTAGCTTGCGAACTGCCTGTGCAATGGTTGATCCTTTGGCGATCTCAACCTCTGCTTCCCTTAGCTTGCGGATGATCTGCTCTGTGGTGTAACGTATTCTACCCATTTATTGCCCTCCTCAAGTCGTTGCCACACTAACATAACGTGTGGACCGGATTTGCGTGGGCAGGTCAGATAATTGGATCAGACAAATAGTTACTGAAAGATAGTTGAGGGGGTTATCTACAGTCTAATTACTATTCTTGACTGATCTTCAAGTGAAGAGTTATACTTATTTAGGCATTGAAATACAAGCAAGTGGAACGTCCATATATCATTGTTACGGAAATGAAATAGGTTGGCATTATGACTATCGGAATGATCCTCACAGCAATCCTTATATCCACTACCAGTCTCACAATAACAGAACCAGTTGACGGTGAGACCTACGATGGTGACTGGCTCCCCCTCCGAGCCATTGTAGAGAATGAGAACGAAGTGCCGGACTCAGTGCACTACTCCCTAAATGGGCAGATCGCAGTCCTGATTCCAAGACTGAATACCGACTGGTATACATACATGGCAAATGATCTGCATACCGGCTTCTCAGAGTCACCAGCTCCCGCAGACAACACGATTCTATGGACAGCGCCGGTTACAGGAAACACTCACGAGTTCTGCAGCCCGGTCGTTGTGAACGGCGTGGTGTACTTCGTTTCCGATGAACAGTCGATTGCTTATGCGCTTAACGCTGCCACAGGTGACATTATCTGGCAGTATGATGTAGTGGATCATGTTGATGACGCTGTTACTCTGTACGAGGGAAAAGTATACGTGGCTGCTGATTCAGCCTGGTGCCTCAGCGCGTTTACCGGTGAAAGAATATGGGCATTCAAACCAGCCCAGTATTTTAAAATGAACGGAACTCCTGCACTTGGGGATGGAGTGGCTTACTTCAGTTTTGCGCCCGATTACTACTCACTGGAAGTCCACGCTCTGGATGCCGAGAACGGTGAACAGATCTGGTTTACCGAGATTCCCTTCTACTCTACTGGCTGTTTAACCCTTCACGGTAACAGGCTCTATGTTCCCACTTACGATGGAAATCTGTATGCGTTGGATATAAGTGACGGCGCCATAATCTGGGAGAATTCAGACTCACCCTCAGGTTACTGGGATTCATCACCAGTTGTTGTTGACAGTGTGATCTACATCTGCGGTGATGATGGAATAGCCAGAGGTATTGATTCTTTAACCGGTACTACTCTCTGGGCAGAAGAGATCACCGCTGGTGTGCATTACATTGCTGCCACACCAGCTTACGCCTACGGAGAATTATTTTTTGCTGATCAGATTAGTTCCTTCCACTGTCTTGATGCACTTACCGGTATTCCCGTCTGGTCAGTTCCAGGGGTTCAGCACGGGTCCTCCGGAATAGCAGATGGAATAGTGTTTTATGGAGAGGGAGCTGATAGAGCCAATGGAAAAGTTGTCGCTTTATCCTGTGAATCAGGGGATGAGATCTGGTCTTACCAGACAGGAGGAACAGAGATTTTTTCAAGTCCTGCTATCACAGATGGTGTTGTGTACATTGCAGGTATGGACTCGAATCTCTACGCCTTTGGCACCGGTTTCAAGTACACTTACCGTGAGGATTATTTCTACGCGGATATCGGTTCCAACGACCTGATTGCTACTTCCTTCTATGGGGGAAGTGCTGTTGCTGCAGATACAATTAATTTCACAGTCACTCAAACTGGAATCACCCTTGAACCTTCCAGCAGGCTTTCTTTATGCGCCAGCCCGAATCCATTCAACTCAACGGCATCAATATCTTTCGAGCTTTCCGATCCTGGATGGACCTCAGTAACAGTGTACGATCTTTCCGGAAGAATCGTCAGAACACTTGAGAACTCAGAGCTTGGTGCTGGTAAGCACTCCATCGTCTGGGATGGAAGGAAAGAGAATGGTGAGGTTGTTTCAGCAGGACTTTACTTATGCAGAATTCAATCCGGTGAGATTTCTGAAACCACAGGTATGTGTCTATTGAGATAGTAGTGCCTTCATCGGTAGGGTAGAGTCTAATTTTGAAATGGTGCCTCGGTCGTGTCTGCCGAGCGAACCATATTATGGTTTAATACAACTAGTTCTAATCAAATAAAACGCAAATCGAAGAAGACTTTCAGAAATCCCATCATTCTGGCTCGTGAGATGACCCTCATGATGGAGATGGAGGGACTGAGCAGGGCGGAGCTTGCCAGAAAACTTGGTTTATCAAGAGCCAGAATAACACAGATATTGAATTTATTGAAACTGCCAGAACAACTCATTGCCGAGATAGAGGAGATGGGTGATTACTGGAGCAGACAGCTTGTTACTGAAAGGCAGCTACGAAGATCGATCAAGCAGGCTATATGATAGGTGAGTTGATTCTCACTCCATGTGGCTGGTCGCAAGGTTGGCATTGAGTCGAAACGTCTAGGTCGTCTGCTTTTCGGATATGCATTGGGGCTGGACCGCTGGCTGCAGGACATTCCTGTGCAATGGTTGCTACTTGACCTTGGGCATATTGACCCGGATTTTGATTTCAAGAGCGAGATTCTCAGAGTCTATGCATATCTGGGCGATAAGACTCCCGTGAAGGAATGGTTTGCCGACTGTTTGTGGTACACACTTGTTCTTGTACTCGCGAATCTGTATGACTGGGGGCACGCCACAGAGAACTGATAAAGACGGCCCAGACGAAGGCATCAGCGTGCGGGAATGGATGAGTAGCTAATAGAAATGTGACACACAGATCAGATAACAAGTCGGGTGCAGGCGACAGCTTGCAGCTGCGCCTGCATCAGAGGTGTTATGGATTAATTTTACAATAAGCAAGGAGAATCTCATGAAGAAAATCAAAGCAATATTATTAATGTTGATTGTATCCACTTATTATTTTACAGGTTGCACAATGAAAACCAAACCTTCCTTAGAACAACCATCCGGCAGTATTCAACTGACCGAGATGGTGATCGAGATGGAGTTGCTTGCTCTCGATCTAACAAGCTGTGGCCGTTGTGTGGGATCTACTGACAACATCGAGAGTGCGATTGAAATCGTTCGCCCCGTGCTTGATGTGATGGGAGTCCAGGTAACCGTGACCGAGATCATCGTAGAATCGGAAGAGCAGGCTCTGCAATACAAGTTTGTTTCTTCCCCAACGGTTCGAATCAACGGAAGAGATATCGTCTTCGGTACGGTAGAGAGCTACTGCGAGGCCTGCACGGACTTGAGTGGCTGCGACGAGGGAATAGAATGCCGCGTATGGAGCTATCGGGGTGATGAGTACTCCGAAGCACCGGTGGGGCTTGTCGTCGAGGCAATCCTTCGTGAAGTGTTCGGTGACGGCAGGGACACCAATTACGTTGCGCCCACGTACGATGGAGTGCCCGAGAATATCCAGCAGTTCTTCAGGAGCAAGTCGTCCACGTGCGTTACAGAGTCTTGCTGCTCGGAATCCAATACATTCGAATGCCAGTGAAATGAAATAAGCAGGTCAGGAAACCATGAAGACAATGCATGGTGAGAAATATCAGTAGAGGATTGTATTTTGACATCACTGAGTGAAGTAACGTCTATCTATCAGCGCCCCACGGAGCTATTGCAGCGGTTAATTCAATTTGATACTACCAATCCACCAGGTAACGAGGCTGAATGTATATCTTTCATCAATAGCCTGCTAACAGAGGCAGGGATCGAAACTAACATACTTTCAAACTCGCCCGAACGTCCGAACCTTATTGCTCGATTGTACGGTCAAGGTAGAACAGCACCTCTCCTGCTCTACGGACATGTGGATGTTGTTTCGACTGAAAATCAGAAGTGGCAGCACCCACCGTTTGATGGTAAAGAGATTGACGGTTTTATATGGGGACGTGGTGCCCTTGATATGAAAGGTGGGATAAGCATGATGCTGGCCGCCTTCCT
>JAGLOY010000063.1 GCA_023138735.1 Candidatus Aegiribacteria sp.
GAGAAGAAAGCTTATCAGAACCTTATTCGGGATATGGATAAAAAGATATCATTCAATTTCTTCACCGATGAAGGTTTATTGCCGAATTACGCATTTCCAGAAGCTGGTGTACAGCTGCGATCCATTATTTTCCGAAAACCGGAGAAGAAAGAGAACGAGAAGGGGCAGTGGGAAACCTTTACTTACGAATACGAACGCGCTTCTTCCAGTGCCATCCGTGAGCTGGTTCCTGCCAGCACATTCTATGCAGGCGGCAGAAAAGTTACAATTGACCAAGTGGATATGAAGCTCTCCGATCTTGAGGACTGGAGATTCTGCGACGCCTGTTCTCACATGGAGCTTGCGGACTCAAGTGATACGAAGACAGCCTGTCCAGTATGCGGGAGCACTCTCTGGATGGATGCCGGTCAGAAAAGACAGATGGTTCGGCTGCGGCAGGTGTACGCTTCAACCAGTGACCGTGCAAGCAGAATCGGTGACGACAAGGATGAGAGAACTCCGCTTTTCTTCGACAGGCAGATGCTGGTGGATTTTAAGGGAGGGGATGTTACTGCCGCATGGAAGCTTGATACAGAGGATGTTCCTTTCGGCTTCGAGTTTCTTCGGAAGGTTACGTTCAGAGACATTAACTTCGGTGAAAGGAGCCCGTTTGGAGAGCAGGTATCTATTGCGGGGAAAGAAATCCCCAGATCCGGATTCAAGCTGTGCAGATCCTGCGGGAAAGTGCAGGATAAGAACGGTAAGGTCAAGCACGCGCTGACCTGTACCGCCCGGAAGAAGGAAGACGATTCCAACTTCCTAACTACTCTGTATCTATATCGGGATTTTACTTCGGAAGCTGCTCGGTTCCTGCTGCCGGTTTCTTCTCTTGTTGCCTCTGAGAAGATGATTAATTCATTCATAGCTGCGCTTCAGCTCGGGCTTCGGCTCAGGTACGGCGGGGCTGTTGATCATCTGAGCATAACCACTGCCGATGAACCGGTGCCTGATTCGGAATTCCGGAAGAAATATCTTGTCCTGTATGACACAGTTCCCGGAGGTACAGGATACCTGAAGGACCTTATGAAGGAACCATCGAGACTGATGGAAGTCCTTCAGCTGTCGCTTGACAGGATGAAATCATGCAAGTGTACTCAGGATCCAGATAAGGATGGATGTTACAGTTGCCTTTATGCCTACAGACAGAGTTACGATATGCAGAACATTTCCAGGGATGAAGCTATAAGATTCCTGTCAGAAATACTTGTAGGAGAAAGCAAACTAAAACAGGTACGGTCTCTTCGGGAAATAAGCATCAATTCCCTGCTGGAGAGTGAGCTTGAGGAGCTGTTCATCGAAACGCTGTCTGAAACGAAGGAGGGTGAAGAGTTCTTCAGCCTTCGCAAGCAGATAGTGAACGGCAGTCCCGGCTACTATCTCAAGGCTGGATCCATGGCATGGCTCGTACAGCCGCAGGTTTCTCTTGGTTCGCATGAAGGTGTTTCGGTACCCTCGAGGGCTGATTTCGTGTTCAGGCCTGCAAAGCCTTCACCCGGTGTTAAACCTGTTGTCATTTTCACGGATGGATACTCTTATCACAGAGAGCGTATCGGTCTTGATATGGCACAGAGAACGGCTATCATCAGGAGTGGTGAGTACAGAGTCTGGTCGCTTTCGTGGAACGACATCTCCCGA
Organism: Candidatus Aegiribacteria sp.; assembly: GCA_023138735.1. Taxonomy (GTDB): domain Bacteria; phylum Fermentibacterota; class Fermentibacteria; order Fermentibacterales; family JCC-6; genus Aegiribacteria. The sequence goes on from JAGLOY010000063.1 coordinate 1,675, forward strand.
AACCAGGAAAACTGGTTTGTGGATTTCCTTTCTGTGCAAATGGCTCGGAATTCAGGATTGCTGGGAAGTCTGCTTGATGGATTCGGAATCAGGGAGATGGATTCACTCAGAAGCATGGACAGTTTTAAATGGTTCACAAAATATCTGGCTGAGCCTGATGAGGAATCCTGGAGTAAATACGCTTACGTACAGAGCCTTGTGCGAATGGATAACTCGATAGGTGCTGATGAAAATCGGATTTTCCATTGGAAGGAGAATCTCTTAAAGTCTGCCGGAAGTATCGGAAGATCTATTGCTGATGAGGTAGACGGACCTGCGCAGTACGGAATGAAAGAAGAAGGTTCGTTAAGGATATTCCTGGCAGCTGATGATGAAAGTATCAGATCACGCATGCTTGCCGAAATGAAGGTACTCCTTCTTCTTGAGGACAGAATCATGTCAGGGAGTTTTCAGGAGGGATGGAATGGATACCTGCGGATGCTTAACCTGTTTCAATTCCTTCCGGGATGTACAGCTGTTTCAGCAAAGGGTGTTGAACAGGATATCTCAGTTGAAGCGACTTCTGACAGAGCTGCAGTTGCTGGAGCTGCTGCTTCGGTATCCCCCGAATGGGAAGAAGCAATGGAGCTTGCGGATCCCAAACTGAAACATCTCATGGATCGAATCCAGGAATCCGGTATCGATGCACCCGAGACAGGCTGGGAAATAACAGGTTCCGATGGAGCAGTTGCCGGTCAGGCTGAGCTTGCCTGGGAGAACTCGAAAGTTGCACTTATCATTGAATCACAAGATAAGTCTGCTGAAGAATTCCAGCGTCAGGGATGGAGAGTATTCTCACCAGAGCAGGCAGAGGAGAGGCCGGTGGCTTTCATCTCAGCTCTCCGCTCGGCACACGAAGGGGGCGGTCAGTCATGAGTGAAATAGTAGTCGCACTGGGAAGTGATTTTCTGTCTGCGTATTCCAGAATACCGAAGAAGCAGCAGGGGAAAGTAAGGGAGTTCATCAGGAAGTTTAAACTGAATCCAAAATCTTCTGGTATTAATTACGAGCGTATACATGATTCTCATGACAGTCATATCTGGTCCGTTCGCATTGATCAGGCTTACCGCGGAATAGTTCACAGACCTGATAGCGGGAGTACTTTCATCCTTCTATGGGTCGATCATCATGATGAAGCTTACGACTGGGCGAGGAGACGCAAAGTTGTGATTCACCCGGAAACGGGGAGTCTTCAGGTTCTGGACGTTGAAGCTTCTGAAATGCCAGTTGAAATTTCTTCTGTTGAAAAAGAACTTTGCCTGTTCAGAAAACTGAAGGACAGACATCTCAGGCAGTTCGGTGTGCCGGAGATTTTGATTCCCAAAGTCAGTTCTCTTGTATCTGAGGAAGAACTTGAAGATATGTCAGCATCTCTGCCCGAAGAAGCGATGGAATGCCTGCAGATGTTCAATGAAGGTTTTGATCTGGATGAGATACTAAATGACGTAGCGTGTGATGGGAAAATAGATACTGATGATTATGGTTCAGCTCTTGAAAGGGACGGTTCGAAGCGTTTTTTCTGGGTAGTTGATGATGAGCTTGAGCTTGCGGAGATGCTTGCTGCTCCGCTTGAGAAATGGCGGGTATTCCTGCACCCGTCGCAGAGAAGACTTGTTGAGAGGGACTGGAACGGTCCCGTGCGAGTACTGGGGGGCGCTGGAACAGGCAAGACAGTTGTTGCGATGCACAGGGCAAAATGGCTGGCTGAAAACTCCTTTACCGGCCCGAACGATAGAATCCTGTTCACAACTTTCACTAGGAATCTCGCGGGAGACATCAGGGAGAATCTCAGGAAGATCACCCCAGCAGATGTTATGAAGAGAATCGAAGTGGTTAACCTTGATGAGTGGGTCTGGAATTTCCTGAAGAGGAGCAAGTTCGGCTGCCGGATAGCATACGGAAAAGTAACGAAGGATGTATGGGAAAAGGCGCTGTCTCTTTCTCCTGAAGGGTATCAGGAATCTTTCTTCAGGGAAGAATGGGATAGAGTCATTCAACCTCAGGGAATTGATACTCTCAGGGAATACCTCACATGCTCTCGAACAGGCAGAGGAACGAGGCTGGCAAGAAGGCAGCGGAAAGATATCTGGCAGGTATTTGAGGAGTACAGAAGGCTTCTTGATGAGGCAGGTCTTCGAGAACCGGCGGATGCCATGCGGGATGTGCGGCATATCCTTGAATCAAAGCCGGGTATTCTTCCATATCGTGCAGTTGTCGTTGATGAAGCACAGGACATGGGTCCTCAGGAATTCAAGCTGATCCGGCAGATAGTACCCGAAGCAGGTAATGATATTTTCATAGTTGGAGACGCTCACCAGAGGATATATGGGAAACGAGTTGTTCTGAGCAGAGCAGGCATAAACATACGAGGTCGAGGAAGAAAACTCAGGATCAACTACAGAACAACTGAGGAGAACAGGAATTGGGCTGTAAGGTTAATTAATGGACTTAGTTTCGATGATCTTGATGGAGGGATTGATGCTCAGGAGGGCTACAGATCTCTCGTGCATGGAGTGTCTCCTGAAATACATGCGTTTGAATCGTTCGATGAAGAGATCGAGTTTATAGTGAGCAGACTTGTTCCCATGCTTGCCAGTCCCGGGCAGATGAGCAGTGTCTGCATCGCAGCCAGAACTAATTCACTCTTGAAGCAGTACGCTGATGAACTCGCTTCGCGCGGGATAGCGACATGTTTTGTGAAGCGGAATCAGGAAGAGGATAGAAGTACTCCGGGGGTTCGACTGGCAACCATGCACAGAGTAAAGGGTCTTGAGTTTGATACAATGATAGTTGCCGGTGCGAATGAAGGAGTTGTTCCACTTCCAACTGCTGTATTGGGCAGTGATGATATCACCCGGCGCGAAGGTGAAAAATCCGAGAAAGCACTGCTATATGTAGCAGCAACGAGAGCCAGAAAGCATGTGATCATAACTGGCTTAATACCATTGAGCAGGTTTCTTAAATATCAAGGTAATTGATTGCGATTAGGAGGTAGAGTAGTGAATAGAATTTTCGAACCTCGCGGTTTCTTCAGTATAGCGGATCAAACGGTAGTTCTTATCTGAGGAGGGGATAGGATGATAAACTGGGTGAATATCCTGACATCTGTTCTTTCGGGAAGTGTTGCAGCAGGTTTCGCAGTATGGCTCATTAAGAACATAGTCCAGGAGCGGATAAAACAGTCTATTGAGAACGAGTACAAAGTGAATCTCGAACATATCAAGGCAAATCTTAAAGTCAGGTCGGATTATGAAGCTGGGATTCTAAGCAGTCATATTGAGAAATATTGGGATTTAGGTGAAATAATCAATACGATTACCCATCAATCACTTCAGTTGCTCTCATGGGCTATCAGTACATATCAAATGGAGCTAAGGAGTGGGAAGACTGTTGAGGAAAGTAATAAAACTGTAAGTATCAGTCTAAATCAAAAAGCCATGCCTATAATAGAAACTGCAATGAATCTGAAGAAGTACTATGTATTTCTTCCATCAGAGGTGATCGAAAAACTCAAGCACTTCGAGAGCATAGTCTGGTCAATACTAAAAGAAGGCAATTTTGAAGAACCCAAAGAACTTTTAATATCTTCAGATGATTTGCTTTGTTCTATCAGACTAACCACTGCACAGTTAATTAGCAATGAAATCGAATTATCGGATGTACTAAGAAATCTCCCTGAAGGCGGTTTTATGCCTGATTACATTAAACATGCAGTTGAAAAGAGCTAACTGCTATATTGAATTGTACTGATCAATCCAGTGAGGTCATCGAGTGGTGTGTTTGAGCTGCGTTGAAGGGGATGAATCACAGTCCCATGGAAACGTATGAGCCATTCCTTGAAGCCTACGTTGCCTTGAGCAATCTCTGAGACTATCAGCCTTCTCTCTGTATCCAGGGAGAAAGCACCCTTGGCGAAAAGTTTGTTGTGTAGGGAGCAGAGGGCAAGGTCGTTGAATTCCTTGTCAGGGCCACCCGCCTGGTGCCACTTGATATGTGCGGCTTCCAGACCGATGGGGGTGTTTCACAATCGTACATTAAAGCCGCAAACAAGACACCTGTATTCGTAAGCTCTCAATACCCTCTCTCTGAAGTGAGGGGCACGGTTTCTGCGACCTGCATATAGCTGGTCAATCGGATGTGTAGAAGCTTCCATATCCAGGCCTACAGCTTGCAGGATATCGGAATAAAGAGTAGAAGGGAAGTTGTCACTTGCTATTTGTTTTCCCGATGCTGGAGCAAATTAATGTGCAATCATTGACATGTATATGCTATTCAGCTATGTAAATTGGGGGTAAAAGTAATCATATGGGGCCGGTAGGATACTAACCATAGAGCGCCATGCCATCACAACAGAGGTACCAGCAATTGTAATCTCCTTCCGGACCGATAGGTTGGGGGGAGATGATGCATACTATCTGCACGAGCTTCCTGTTCACTCTCTGTACATTTACATTCAATGCTGCTCTTCAGAAGCAACCTAACAGTACTCAATTAACCGACCAAATCACATTAATGGAACCAACCCATCGTGTCCTTCCGCTAAAAGTGAAGCACACAGATTTCTCGACTGAGAACATTGCCTCGATCATGTCTTTGGTTCGGGATGGTTCTGGGAGTAACTCCGACAAACAATATCCTAAACATGTATTTCAGGAGTTTGGGACCTGGACAGATAGCCTGAAAGTGACTACCAAGACCGGTTTGGTATTCATGGTTGTCAACGAGCAATACATCACAGGTGTAAAATGCATGCGAGAATATGAAACTTGAGATGAATGAAATACACTGTTCTATGAAGTGGTGCTAACTGATTGAGAGGGTCTGAAATGGATAAATTGAAATTCACTGTCTACGATATATTCGGATATGTAATTCCAGGTCTAGTCCTAATCTGGTTTGCTAAAGTATTCGAACGCATGGTCAGTTGTGCGACACTCAGCGCAAGTATTCTTGATTATCAAATTACACTCGCAGATACCCTTATATTTCTACCCCTTGCATATGTCATTGGACATCTGTTACACGCAGTAACAAAAGAGTTGAATATTCCATCAAAGGATTCCCTGTTACAATATCTTCAGAATTGGAGTAATAAAAATCAATCTGATTTACATAGGAATTGTAAAGATGACAAAGCAAATGAGCAAAATAAACATGATAATCGGAAACAGTATTTTCCCCCCGACTTGTCACTCCTTAAGAAATGCATACAGAATGTTTTTGAAATTGATACTAACTCAACAGAAAATCTGACGAAGATTGAACTCGCCGATAAGTACTACTGGGCATGTAATGTATATGTTCTTAAACATCATCCTGATTCGATCACAGAGACCTTCTATGGACTGTTTGGTTTTTACAGATCAATGTTCATAGTTGCATTTCTGATTGGTGTTGTGTTTCTGTTATATACTCTCATACCTATAATTAGTAGTCTAGTATTATGGAAGTTCTTGTTATCCAGTTCGGATTTTGTTATTGGTATTATTGCTCTTCTTGCTTTACTCTCATCTCAGTTTTTTAGATCCCGAATTAAAGATTTCAATGATTATCACTATGCTGCAGTGTTCACAGATTTCATTGTTATTGCTCTTGAAAAAACTCCAAAAGAGGAAGAGAAGCAGAAGTATGAAGAGCGGTTTACGATCTGCGAAAGACTTATAAGATGTCTGAGTAGTATTTATTCAGGCATCAAGAAGGAATCAGCAAAGTCTGAGGAATGATAGAGAAACAAAGCACTTCTGAAATCAAACATTAGGAGGGGGAATATTATGCGCGTCATGAAAACGAATGGAGGCTTGAAAGTACACGCTATCGCCGGAACCTATGTTGTCATGCTTGGCTTCGATCTCGCTGAAGCGAATTGCGACGGGCTTCTCGGCTTTTCCATTCATCGCACCGATCACACGGAGAATGAGGCTTATTACCTATCGGGATCAAAAGCGTTTGCTGAAACCGATCCCGGGTTTCCCTCCGGTTCGAAATACTCTACAAGGGACCATCCGATTCAGAGCTTTCAGTGGGCCGATTATTCTGCAAAGCCAGGCCATGATTATACGTACACGATCACCGCACTTAAGGGTACTCCGGCTGATCTTGAACCCTACGCGGAGACGGTAATCGATATCACAACTGAAAGTCCCGAATCTGGAGATCATGATATTTATTTCAATTGCGGGCTAGCGGCATCGCAGGCATATGTTCGTCGTTTTGGTGACAGGGTGCCCGAGGATGTACCAAACCGAAAGGCATTCGAATGGTTGTCGCGTGGTTTGAACGAGGCACTTGAGGACTTCATTCGGTCGAGCAAACCTGGCCAGCACGCCCTCCGCATTGCAGCATACGAATTCAACTATGACGTATTCCTCAAAGTTGTGAAGGAAGTTCTGGATAAGGGCGTTAACATCCAGATAGTATATGACGCTCGAAAAGACAACCCGAAAATCCGCAATCAACAGGCGGTAGCCGCAGCCGGTCTTGCGAATGTAAGCCGTGAGCGGACAATACCGAAATCCTATATCTCCCATAACAAGTTCATTATAAAACTTCAGGATGGACAGCCATATTCGGTCTGGACAGGAGGCACGAATTTTTCTGAAGGAGGAATTTACGGTCACTCCAACGTCGCTCACGTTATTGAAGAACAAGCGATTGCCACAAAATTTCTTGATTACTGGACTGCACTTTGGTCCGATCCCAAGAGTACACCGCTCAAAGACAGCGTTGAGATGATTTCACCACTACCTGTTTCACCTCCTGTCGGAACGACTGTTCTCTTCAGCCCCCGCAAGAATCTTGACGCACTCGACTGGTATGCAAAGCTCGCAATGAACGCTAATGATGGACTTTTCATGACGTTCGCTTTCGGAATGAACGATATCTTCAAGAATGTATACGAAAATGGATGCGCACCGTTCCGGCTTGCACTGATGGAGAAGAAAACACGCTCTATGAAAGCCGGTCCAGCACGGGATGCGGAGGAACGCAAGATTCAAATATTGCGGAACATGCCGGAGAATGTTTTCGCCATAGGTGATTTTATCCGCACAAACGAGATTGATGGTTGGGTAAAGGAGAAACTCACAAATCTCAACTCGCATGTGCGATATGTACACAACAAGTTTATGCTCGTTGATCCTCTCACGGACGATCCGATCGTGGTCGCTGGTTCTGCCAACTTCAGTGACGCCTCCACTCGACGCAACGATGAGAACATGGTGATCACTAGAGGGAACAAACGGGTCGCCGATATTTACCTTTGTGAGTTCATGAGGTTGTACAGTCACCATGCATTCCGGGAATCCCTGAAATGGCGCGAATCAAATAATCCACCGAAAGCGTTAAGAATTGATGATTGGTGGCGAGGGTATTTCGGAATGACTCCCAGATCAACTCGAAGGAAATATTTCGCAAGATCGCAGGTGTAGGAGTTTCAACATACCTTTTGGGTAATGCAATGCAAATGCTGATCTGATTGACTATCAATTCTCTGTACTCCAATTCTGTTAAGGAACAGAGCTTGGCCAGGTATCTGAATCGGTATTATTTGTCAGTCTTTGTTGATCGCTTCCATCCAGATTCATGCTGAATATTTCCTGTTTCGCGTTTATCAGGTTCCCAGGAACATCTGAAGCCTGAGTTGAAACAAATAGTCTTGAATCATCATCAGAGAAATCTATACCGCTTATATTTACATCTGCGGGATAATCCAGGTCAATCATATTCAGGATTTCAATACTGGTGGCACTTGTGAATCGCGCAACATGAACTTGGTCATCAAACCCTATACCGAGAGAAACCCGAAATGCCAGATATCGACTATCATGAGACACAACCGGTATAGTTTCGGATTGGTTGGGAGTATTGGTGAGTTGGACTTCTGGCCGGTCATCCCAGATGTACTTGATGAAAAGGTCTCGATCATGATTGTCATCCCTGTCATATCTCGAGAATATGATATGTTTATCATCAATGGAATCAAGAGACTCATCATCCTGGTTCGTCCCAGGCGATGTGATCTGTGTTAGATTGCTACCGTCCAGATCTATCATGTAAATAGATGAATGCAACTGAGATGCAGGAGCAGTGAACAGGATGAACCATCCTCCTTCACCCCTGCTCCATCTTGGACAACCAGCATCAAATGGCACTCCTGGGATCACAGTAACATTATTACCGTCTAAATCCATTGTATAGATATTATTACCTCCACTTAAGAAGACAATTCTCTTGCCGTCGTGACGCACATCCGGTGCATAATCCCATCTGTTTGGATCTGATATATTCTCAATATCCGATCCATCTGTATCCATCTTAAATATCTGGCTATTATTGAGAGTTGTATCAGCTGATATTTGCCAATGGGTATACACTACTTTCTTGCACGAGGAATTAAGAAGAAAGGAGATAATCACCAGCATAGTACAACTAATTAACCTAGTATACTTATATGTATGTAATGTAAGCATTTGCACCCTCCTTTGTGATTACTATCGTGGAGAATAACTCCTCTCTTGCATAAGTAACGAATCTGAGGATTCAATCTCCCTGAATTTAAGCATAAGCATAGCTTCCGCTAATTAGGTATCCCATAGAGTTCCATTTAATGCTGAAGTGATATCTGCAAGTACAAGAGTCATAACAGGATTTGGGACTCAATACTGACTTATCGGAGTTGTCCCTGCTTGAATATTCTGCACCTCCTTTTTAGTGGGTTTCTGTGTCCTCTTATCATGCCCAGCACATACCTTCCACCCAGCCACAGCCCGAGGGAGATTGTAAGCAGGCCTATGATCAACCTGAAATAGATCCTCACAACCGGGAGGAAGTTTATCAGGTCGGCAAAGATCATGACCAGAAGAAGCCAGGGCATGAGCATGAGCAGTCGGAAATCGATTTTCGCCTGTTTCCTTGCCTTCGTCGAATAATCAGGCTTGGGAATCTTCTCGATTTTTTTCAGGCGATATGAATACCGTTTATCGAAGACCATCTCGAAGATGTCTTTCATAACCTTTCTATAGGAGAAGTACCCGGTATGGCAGGCGCCTGGATTTGGAAAACCCTGAGTACAGGCTACGCAGACGTTATCTACGGTAATATCTGGAATTCTGAAATTCAGAACCGATTCAATGGAGCCACTTATGATATCTCCAACATCGTAGTAGTTAACCCAGTGAATCTCCTGTCCTGCTGAGGATGCGAAGGGGGGATCGGTAATCTTTCCCCGAATGTCCTCAAGCAGCTCATCCACTCTGGCATATTTACCCATGTCTCCTCCGAAGAAGTAAGCTATCTTGTCAATCGGGCTTCCAAGGGTCACGAAGTGGTCGAATTTCGAAAGGATTTTGGAGTAACTAGCCTTGTCTGCACCTCGCAGTTTAAGCATCCGTGAATACTCCTGCATGGAACTGAAGGCGATTGATGTGCCCAGGCTATGAGCAATGATAACTACTCGCTTGCATTTTTCATTTTCAACCACGTGCCTGAGCATATCTATGCCGCAGTTGAGTATCTGCTCTCTTGTCTTGTATCTTGTGTTTGTCTCTTCGTACGTACCCCAGAACTGAATGTCACCGACGTACTTTCGAAGGAAGTATCGCATATAGAACAGAAGGAATATGCCAGCGCCTATTAATATCCCGTTGATCAGGTCGTATGTGCGGAGATCGAGTGAGAACTTGATGCCCAGGGAACCCTCTACCGCTTCAATAATGCTCGAACTTAGACCAGGAAATCGGAGGATGACACTCCAGATGACAGCGGCCGCTAGAAGGAAGAGGAACAGGAACAGAGTAAGAAGTTTGAAAATATTCCACAACTGCATCCTATCGAACGTTTTCTTCCATTTTTCCGCCGCCTCTATAAGGTTATTAATATGCTGTACATTGTAGTTATACAGGAAAGCCTTGAACTTCCTGAAAGAACCTCTGGGATACTTCATTCTCGCTTCTGATTTGGAGAACTCTGAATAGGCTTCCTCAAGCAGGTAAGCTTCCTGTTCGTATATCCCGCCATCTTCTTCGTTATGATCTTCTTTCTCTTCTTCTTTCTCTTCTTCTTTTTCTTTTTCTTTTTCGGTACTGATGAGTGTGCTCAAAGCCATCTTGTGAATGACCGGTCGGGTTCTCCATAAGCATACAATCCAGGCTTTCACCGTCTGGAAAGCGCACTTTCCAAGCCAGAGAAGAACCTTGCCCGTCGGCACTTCCTCGGATGCAAGTGGTGCCCAATAAACTTCGTAGAATCTGTAAGAATCCTTTCGGTCTGATTGCCCGTCCTGCCTGTGCAGCTGCGTATCGACGAATGATACTGATTCTTCCTCGCCAACCCTTGATGTTTCTTCGCAGATGCCGTTGACCATGAATTCAGTATGATCGGTGCCGGTAACAGGATTATTCTCCCTATTTAAGATGCAGCACGTCTCCAGGGAGTCGATAAGCCTGCCAGTTTCCTCGAAACGGCGCTGATTGCCTATTCCGTGGAAGTAGATTACAGCAGTGTAACCCTCTTCCGCTTCAAGAACCCTCTGATCCTCCGATTGAACTTTCATTCGTTCACCCCGAGACGACGGTTTTCATCGCGTCGCTGTATTCTTGCATTTTCCCCTCCATGAATAGATACACCTGTAACTTACAATAAAACTTAGACAACCGGAAGTGTTGCATATAGGTGATCTGCCACGGGTTTTCATACCACTCCTTCAGTTAGTTCAGGAGCGATGGCAAGACGATTTTCCTGAAATAGAGGTCGGGTAACAATTGAACTCGGCTTCACGGGAGACGTACATCTGTATAACGAATCTCCTGTTAATATCAGCCAGTAACGATGATTGACCAAGGATTTCTCAGGTTTCTCAGACGGTATGATCAGTTTCAGGAAGGAATCGAAGGTTTTGGGAGGAAATGGGCTTTGCGAGTGAATCAAGGGATTTCGGAAAAATCCATTATACTATTATTATCATAAGATTCCCTTATAGAACCTTCCAGGTCGATGGTGATGTTGAACCACCCATCACCGAAATAGTTAATCGGGATCATTTTCTCCAGGTTCAGACTGATTAAGTACGAATCCATTTTACCGTTGTAATTCCATTCTTTCATAACCGAGACGCCGCTGCCGGGAAGAGCCAATGTGATATCGCTGGAGGCCCGGAAATCCACTTCCGGTTTCAGTACCAAAAAAACTGATGTTAATCCCATATGCCAGGCAACTCCCGGGACAAAAAAGTAAGTAATCCCTCCGGTTATACCAACTTATGCAAATGAGTTATCGCTGTTTACCAGGATAACATAGCAGTATGGGTGCTGCCAATTAGGTACGTAAAATGAATTGTTGAAGACCGGGCTGGCGGGAAATTGCCAGCCTAGATCCACCACGAATCGACTGGACCCGTAAATGAAAAAATTGACGGATACCAGGATAAAAATTAAAGAAAACTTATTTGAACAATCTTTCTTTGATGATTCATATTTCCTCCTCTTTACTCGTTATCATGATGGGCATCCCTTTCTCAGTATCTCAGTAAAGCCCTCCTTTCTTAAGTTTTCTTGCCATTGATTGATAGCCCATTTTGAATGAAAAGCTCAGGAACAAAAAGAGCGGGAACATATCCCGATGTTTCCAGGTGCGTAATAGAACATCACGCATCTTATAAGCTTTTAAACCGATCTTCACCACCGAGGTCTCAAGTTCTTCGGCTAAAAAGCTTTTAGGTATGAATACCGTCTTGAAAAAGTTATAATTTGACCATTGGGTACTGACGATTCGATTTTCTTGCTTCATATTATTGTAAATATCACTGCCGGGGAAAGGGGTTAGGGCACTAATGGATGGAAAAGTCAACTGCGTCTTCTTAAAAAATTCGGCAAGAATATCTATACTGTCCACAGAATCGTCGTCAAAGCCCAGGATATACATACCGAGAACGCCAATACCGGCATCGATAATCCTGCGCACATACAATTCCATGGTGTCCATATCGTTTTTACCGGCTGCATAAATTTCTATATTTCTGGCCGACATCGACTCAATTCCCACCAAGAGCAGTACACATCCGGAATCATACATGGATTCAAGCAGTTCCTGGTCTTCTGCAATGTCAAGATTGACCTGTGCGGCCCATTTTTTCTTTGTATTTTTTACCACTTCGAGCAAATTTTTGAAATGAATTTTGTTAATTCCTAAGTTATCGTCCACAAAGGCCAGGAAATTTTCCTCCACCGAATTGATTTCCTGTTCAATACTCTCAATGGATCTCATTCTTACATGTCTTCCAAATAGTTTGTGCACCGTACAGAATTCACAATTATATGGGCAGCCGCGGGTTGTTTGGATCGGATGAATGGCGAAATATTTGCTTTTATCGATAGCGGAGAAGTCCGGAGTAGGAGAATCCTTCAAACTGGGATATTCTTCTGCTGTATAGAATTTTTTTAACTTACCCCGGGAAGCATCTTCTAGGACCTGGTGCCAATAACCTTCGGCTTCACCGATACCAACTGAATCAGAGTGTAAAGCGGCCTCCTCTTGCATTACCGATGCATGACTGCCCCCGAGAATCACTTTAATTCCCTTTTTCCTGAATTGATCAGCTACATAATAGGCCCTCAAGGCAGACGGCGTGTTAAAGGATATTCCAACTAAATCGGCTTCCAAATCAAAGTTGAGTTTATCGACCTGTTCGTCCAATATGGTCACATCCCAATCAGCGGGAGTCAGACCGGCAAGTGTGGGTAAAGCCAGTGGTATCATTGCTTTACCTCTGCTATTGCTCAATGGACTCAGCAGAAGTTTAAGTGCGGCAAAACCAGTTTTTTTTAGGGCGGACATATTGAACAAATCATCAAAAGGTGACGATTCATAAGCATTAATTAAAATCAGCTTCATTTTGATCCTCTTGATATTTCTAATCGTATTGTACAAATAAAGATGTACACAATCAATTTATCCCTTTCCAGATTAATCTATATCAGCTTAACATGACGGTAACAACGTTAATTTCATATAACATTGGATGTTTGGGGACGAAATGGGCTTCTTTGCGACTGAATATAGGGATTGCGAAAAATCCATTGTCCAATTGTTCTTTGTAACCTCTAGTCCTTAAAGCTCTAGCAAATTCACAGAACTCTCTTGCACGTCCTGTGAAAACCATGGAGAGGCCGACCAGTTCAGGTGACAGCTCCAAAATCTGACTGACAGCGGTTGATGTATCACTCTGGCAGTTGAAGGGGATTATTTTAGCCAAGTGCCCATTTATCTCAAGAGCCGCAGCCATATAGCTTAATCCTAGATTCTCTTCCAGCTCTGCTCCAACAAGTGCTACTTTCATCTCTATACCTCCACTGTACCGATTAACAGTACAGTTTTGCTTCGCTCAGAAATTGAAGATCAGTCCTGCATGTATCAATGCAAACTGGACATCCTTACCGATATCGGCAGCATTAATGCCCTGGAAATCCATTCCCTCCTTGATGTAGTGGTAATCCAGACCGGCTGCCAGACTGATGAAATTGTTTATTCCGTAGAGGATACCTGCACCTACATTTCCTCCATACTTGCTTGATCCTTGCTCAGGGATGTAATATCCAGCTCCACCTCTGTAGTAAGAGGAAAATGGTCCCTGTATTCGAAGCCTGTACTGAGCATTAAGGTTTACATTTATCCAGTGAGTGTCGGCGATTGAACCACTCGGCAAGTCTTTTCCATTGAAGTAAGTGTATCCGAAGAGGCCAACAATGGACAGGTTGTTCCTGAGATTCCATCCAGCATCAATGAACAGGCCATATCCTGGATCGTAATAATTTGAATAGTCTCCGTAAGGAACTGAATATCCTCCGTGTATACTCCCGACCCATCGTCTCAGAGCCCTGGTTACCCTCAGATTGACACCTCCGACCATTTGACCATTGATGAAACCTGTTACGGCAAATTCAGCTTCTGTTCCCGGTTCGACGTAAGTCCAATCTGGATTTACGACTATCTCAGCATTTCCCTCTGAACCGGGCTCGAGAACCTGGGGATCGGGATGAACAACCATGGTTTCCCATAATGGCTCATCGGAACCTGTTTCATTCTGGTATAGTTGCCTGATCTCGAAATAGGTAGCACCCGCGTAGTCCGTAGGATTCCATACGCTAAGTGCTACGGTAGCTGGTGAGGAAGTTGGCCGGACATCACAGTTCTCCTGCCCGGAGTTATTACTGACATTTATATCTTCGATATGATCAATGAGTATTTTAATGCAGAGGTGTCCGGTTGTAGGGGGTACCCAGTCTATCTCGGCATCAGCAGATCCGTTTGCCGGAACATCCAGAGTTGCTGTATTGATTACATCCCAGACAGTCTGTCCGCTTCCATAATGAGCTGCTTTGAATGTAACAGTCACGTTCTCAGCCGGGAAATTCGATTTGTTATAAATTGTCGCAACTATTCGGTATTGGTTACCTACAGTGAGATTGTTTGAAGCCACAGGATTGTTAGCCGAATCATAGAGCTGTATCTCAGGATTATTCCAGGTCGGGTTGTTGCCAGCATGTAAACCCCAGGTTGTGTTATCCCACTGGCTGTAGGTGTATAGATCGACTGGATTAGGATCTCGCACCTGGAATACATCTACTGCGTAGCGGCCGGATGCCGTCCCTTCAGCGACAATATTGAAAAGCCCATGTTCATGAGAATTGGGGACGTAAATTGAATAGTATTCTACACCTATCTGACCGAATTCACCACCTGATGCGGCATGTATATCCTGGAGATGATTGTCGAAGTATATCTCGATATTTTCAGATCCGGAGAAGTACTTTCCACCGAGGCTGAGCGGTTGAGTTACCGTCCCGTTATCGGGATTCAATCTGTTGATTACAGCTCCACCTGCGGAGACTTCAATCGTGTTCAGATATGGCCGGAAGTTCAAAGCGGAAACAGTTATATCGAGTACTCCTGAAGAAAAACTGCGTGTGAAACGTGTCACTCCCAGAGCATTTGTGTAGCGAACGCTTTCGATCTCTCCATCCTGCATCAGACAGACTACAGCACTGTTGACAGGATTTCCTCCGGCATCCTCAACTCTGACAACAAAATCCTGTGTTCCGGTTGATCCAACTCCATCCGGATGATCCACAATCAATGTGGTCGGATTAGCAGTCCATACCGGCATTTCCGGGTCACCGAGAAGGTGGTACAATTCAAACTGGTATTTTAGATAGTTATCATCATCATAGACATTGGCCATGTATATCTTGCTGAATGTATTAATCTGTCCCATTCTCAGTAACGGTCCTGACGAGACTCCGGGGAGCTGACCAGCCGTACCTGTTCCGGGATCGTCGAAAGAAGGCTGTGGGTTGAAGTCAGGCCAAATGGCTTCGTAAACTCCAAGCATCATGAAAAAACTATAGGTATAGCAGACGCGAGTGGAACCCAGAAAAGCTACTGCACCCCGATTATCGTTTCTAAGAAAATGCTCAGCGAAGCATTCCTCATCATCATCAGTATCCCTGCCATTGATGGCTAACAGTACATCGTCATCCGTTTCGTTATCGAACCAGCCAGTTTCGCATGCAAATGAGAATACTACCGGGTTTAAGTCTGCATTTAGCAGATTGTCAACATCATTGTTATTAAATCTTGGCTGGCTCCATACATTCCGACCACCATGCCCACAGTAGGTTACAATGAAGTTACCGTCTTCAATGGCATCAGTGATATCGGCATCGTCACCGTCCCACGCGAAACCACCTGCTATTGTCAAAGCTGCAGGAATGTTAGAACCGTCTTCATATTGCTGGGGACCGTTGGCAAAGTTACCACTCTGGTCGTATATCCTGTTCGGATCATATCCGTTGTTATCGAGATATTCCCATATCTCTTCAGCGAATTCAATTATTAGGAAAGTTGATCTTTCCTGCCCATCCGAGTTGATATCCTCGAATAAGCAGACAAGTGATGTATTCGTATAATAGTCGACGTTCAGGGGGGGATTCTGCTCATAGCTGATTATCTTATCAACAACGGAATTACCCTGAGCGGCATCATCTACGGAGATTCGTCCGATGAATATATCAGGGAAGTAATCCTCACCGTCTGTTGTTACATAATATAGATCCGTTCCAATTTTTGCATTACTATAAGGCTCGTATGGATGATCTGTCCTGTAGCAGGTTGGTAATATCTCATTACCCAGATCGTCTCCCGTATCACCGAAGAGCAGAACGTAAGTTGGCGGGGGAGACCAGGTATCGTAGGCATTCTGAATGTACGCTTCAATGTCGAATTCATCCACATCACCATCAATATCATCGTCAGGTATATCGGAGAGAAGGACAACTTCCGTTACCAGCCCTTTTCTTCGTTTCCACTCCCGAAACCTCATCACCGGCGTGTTGTCATCTGTTTCGTCGAAGAATTCAGCAGTAGTGATGATTAAGTAATCACACCCGAGTTCTGCGTTCATACTGGTGTGGTCATCAAGTGTGCTGGCTTCATCCTCTTCATTAGTTGGAGCGTCGAAGCCAACTGCATCACCTGCCATCATGTAATAGGAAGGATACCATTTGATATCAGGAAGGCCGCTCAGGTCGTATCCTTCATAGAATCGATCCAGACTCTTATAGTTCAGGACAGAAGTCTGAAGTATCTGCTCAAATTCATCCGACTGGATCCTGGAGTCTATACGTTCTATCTGGGCCGGATGGCTGTACGTAAGTCTTACTTCGATATTTGAGAATACTACAAGATCCCCAGAGCGTGGATTAAACTGAACAGGATAGACTTTCAGGAAGAGTAATCTGTGACCTCGAATGATCCCAATGTTCTCGGCTCTAACCTCTGCTGTTCTTTCAGGATAGTAAGCATCTGTGCTATAGACAGCTTGATCGATGATGAAGTCAGCCTCTGGTGAATCCGCACGAATGAGAGGTTCCTGGGCAGGATAAATGTTGTAACCTTCAAGTATTGTGGATTCGCTAGAATGGATTTCTACTTCGATGTCTACTCCATAAGGTATCTCAATAACCTGTCCTATTATAGGTACTTCCGGCTTACCGATTTCAAAACCGGATGCATTCCCAGGAATGGATAACCGTTGGTAAGTTACCCCGTCGATTTCGATTTCGTGTACGTTCATTCCGGATACATCAAAATTAACCAGCATCCCCGTTGTTGTTTCATCTTTCATATAGCTGTTTGTACTGCCTGTTGCAGTCCGATAACCTCCGAACGAAACCCAACCCGTTTGAGGTTGCGCGATAGCAGATGACGCGAGAACAAGCAAAGTAAGGAATCCAGAAAAGAAGATGTGATGTTCCTTGCGCGAATTTCTGAATCGTCTTGCTGAGCCATTTCTCAATCTTATTGAAAACATGATATCCCTCCGTTTTAACTAGCTCTAAACAGTTCCTTCTGTTTCAAATAGACATAAGTTCCATATATTGTTCGGGTTTTCGTATTCTTCCGCGGTTTCTTCATGGATTCACCCCAAAGTACGAATAACCTGCAGCTACAGACACACCGATCCAGGAAGTTCCGATATCACTGATTGTTTTGTTCGCACCCGGGTATAACATTACGCCGACTACCAGGCATGACAGACCTGTCAGAATCCAGACAATTGCATAAATTAAGGCTAACCCCGTCGCTGGGCGGCTTGGCATGTTCTTGGTTCTATTCATAATAAGAAGAGGATTTTTTCCTCTTTTTGTTATAGCCAGTTTTGCTACAACAATCGCGAAGATAAGTCCTCCGACGTTGTTAACAATGAGTGTTATATTTCTGTGAAAATCGACTTTGTGACCAGGCTCCTCAGATGTAAAGACCAGGTACATCATCACGGCTAGCGTTCCTGTATAAAGAAGAAGGAGACGCTTGCGGCGATTATCTTTATTGCTCCACTGCTGTTTCTCATGCTTTTCTCCTTTATATTGAATGAGTAAATTCTGCGTATCCTATTCCAATACAGAACTTTAATGTGTCTTCCACTTCAGATGTTAATTCCAGGTAACGATTTGCATGTCTTCCCAAAAGAATGATCATTGGATTATCATCATCGTTGGCAGTTTGAATAGTTTTTGAGGTATTGCTTTTCATGACCACTTATGACCCCTCAATAAGTGTGCTGGCAGGAAACAAAAATGCTGTCAGCTAAAACATTTCATATGAATGCTACAATGTATTAACCTCTCCAAACATTCTATTCATGGAATTTTGTGAATCTGTCAAGTGGTAAGCATTTTTATTCAATATATTGGACATAGAAGAATGATAAATATCCTATATGTAAAATATTTATTTTGGACTGCAGTGAGTGGTGACCGATTGCAATCTCATATATGCGAATTATATACATATATTGCTATAACAATACTTTGCAGCTCAAATCCCGTCAAATTGCCATCCGATTCGAAAGATGCCCTTATACTATTTTACATTATTGCAGTAATGCTGAATAATCATGCTATTCAAGACTGGAACCAGCAAATTGCTCGATATCGTCCAACCTGTTGATGTAGAGCGATTCGTTTTCAGTGTATTTCATTTTTCTTAATTTTAGTTGTTAGTGTAATCTGAGGACTGGATAAGCAGATATATAGCCTATTGCACTATGTAATATATGCTTAGACATTTTTCATCATCCTGCGTGGATCATAATAAGATCATCAGACGAAATTGACGTATTGACAAAGGGTAATTCTATTGGGAAACTAAGTGTAGTACTCTGAAGCAGGGGTAGGAATCGAGAGTATCAATTCAGATTTCGGGGAGTCCTGTTCCTCTTCAGGGGAGGGATGGAGGATTTTGCATAACAGTACGGTGAAGTACCTTGATAATCTGAGTGAATACGTTGATAAGCATTATGAAGAATGGCTGGATCAATATCATAATGTTGTAGGAATCAGTATCAGTAATAAACACCGAGGTGAACAGAAGAAACGCTACTATGCAATTGTTTTTCATGTCATCGAGAAAACAAGAGACTTAAAAGATGATCAGATGCTTCCATCATGTTTTATTGTGGATATACCTGGACGAGGTTCCGTTAGGGTTCCGACTGATGTGGTTGAAACTGGTGAATTCCAGCTATCTGGACTCAAGTCCTCCATTTCTCCAGGTTGCGCAGTTCGCAATACGGTTTCAGGAGAATGGGGAACCCTAGGGCCTGTAGTTGTGGATAATGAAAGTGGCGAGTATTTCATTCTCGGCAACATGCATGTTATGGGTAAGGAATATCTTGACAGGAATGTGTTCAGTATTTCACTGACAAAGAATGCACAGGTAGATACACTTAAAATTGAAAGTAATTCAGGTAATACAATTCCTGCGTATTTTACCGGTGGTACACTCGGGGGACCCTTTGATTTCGCGTTAGCCAGGGTAAGCAAAAAGAATCTTTCCAGAATCAGCATAGTGATTCCAAATATCGGAGAGCAAAGCGGTTTTGTGAATGTCGATTCCAGTATCTATCTTGGTATAAAAGTCCGAACATACGGAAGCGTCTCAAAACAGAAACTTACCGAAATCACTTCTCATAGCTCTGTAATCAATGTTTCCATAAACGATCGGATTACTACACTGACCGATCTTATACAGTTGAAACTGTGCTGCACGAGTGGCGATTCAGGTGGTCCTGTTTTCGATCGTGATGGTCGAGTATTTGGTTTAGTGGTGGGTATGGATAAGAGATTCAGTTATGCAGCGAAAATTGTTCATGCGCTAGACTACTTCAGAGTTAAATTGGCCTATGGAAAGAGAGTGTGATGCCCTATGAGAAGTCTATGCACATCAACCCTGCTTGCTTCTTTCCTTCTACTGTCAATTGTGCAGGCTAATACTGAATTTACGCTTCTGATTGATGAGGAGGAAAAACTCATTCGAGACGGTCAGATGTATGTATGCAGCGACACGGCTTCTCACTTTCGACTTATAGTAACTGAAGGCAGTAGTGAAGAAATCTTCAGACTATATCGATGCGAAACAAGAACATCCGATTGTAGCGAAGGATTTATTGATACGTTCAGTATTGATGCACAGCTATTTGTGAGTATTGATGCCAATGAAATCAGCGGAATCGATAGCTGGTATAAGATCACATCTGACGATACATCAATGGATATCAGATTTGAGATTCTAAAAAAGAGTATTTATGAAACCAACACGCAGGCTATAGATACTATCCCTGCATCCTATCCTACTTCAACAGCCGCCGAATGGATAAGTGATAAATATCCTGAATTGATTCCAACTCCTTTTGGACTCGAGCTTCCTGCTTCCTGCACGGAAAGTGATTATTCTGGTTCCAGATTCACACATCTTTTCTTTGATCAATACGGCAATTCCCTTTGTTCAGTTGTTCCCCAGGGTATTCCGGGACGGCAGTACGTAGTACATGTGGTGTATCTTCACTCTGCCGATTCTGAACCGATGGATTTTCTCGTGAATCAGACAGCTGGAGAGTATCTCGATTCTTACGTTCTTCGTAATTCGGGATATTCTGATCCCTCTTCATTTATATTTACAGGATCGAATGGCGAAAATAAGTCCAGAGGACCACAGTACTGCTGGACTGAATCCGTGACCTGTTTGAACACTTCCACTACCGATATCCAAATTGAGATTTCCGGCATTGTATACCAGCAAGGACTGGAGACTGCTGAAAATAGTATTTTGGTTGCATCCAGAAGTATTCATATGACTCCGACCTATCATGGATCACTGGATATTGGACTAGTCAATTCCACGTTGTCTGATCCGGAATACTCTCTCGTGATGCAGACTGATTCAGTAGGTTTGCTGAGGATTTCGGATGATGGCAACCGAGGCATGGTAACTGTAATGGCTACTATGTATTCATCGCCCGTTATATGGATTCAAAGCCTGTTTGATAAAGAAATTCCAGCATACAAGCTATATGGAAGAAATTTCCTTGATGATCATAAGTGGTATCAGCGGTTTTACCCGACGGTCGGACTCGAACTTGGATCCTCTGCAATGGAGAGTTTCTTCATGGGTCTGAATTTTGAATTCGCCAGGGGAGGGAACCTATTCGGTGGTATTCATTATGGCAAAGTCTCAAGAATGAACCTGCCCGAGGGTTTCATCGAGGGTCAGACTCCAATGTCTGAAGAGGAGTTCAATCTGCTTCTTGAGGAAGAATGGGATATAGGCATGGCATTTGGATTGACGCTTGATCTGAAAATCCTGACGAACCTGATTGGCCTATAACGTAAATCTCTGATAATCGTTGAGTTTAATCAGCCCATACTGTCACTGAATTCTTTTCACTTTCTTTCGTCTCATCGCCCATAGACATTTTGTCATCACGCTGAATCGAATCCTTGATTACGTTATACAGACAACTCATCTAGGCACGAGAACCACATCAATGCTTACAGTGAGTGTATCTGAGATCACCCTGTGTATAGACGACAGGATCAGATACTTAACGCATGCTGATGCCAGGTCTCAGTTGAATTCCATTGAACGATCCATAAGATTTAACTGTAATTTAAGTTAGAGTATTACAGTCAACATCATCACCACTCATAGATAACCGCGGAGCCTTTTCGTTTTCTAAGTTGAGACAGGAATATGCCGGAGATAAAGGAGAAGGGGAGGTACGAAGACCTCCCCATATATCACTTAGCTAGAATAATTCTAGTTACTATCTTGGCTTGTCGTTGGCAAAATCCACTTTGAGCTGACGGCCGTCCATTTCCTGTCCGTTCATCGCCTCCATGGCTGCCTTTGCTTCTTCATCGGTTCCGAAGGTCACAAAACCGAACCCTCTTGACCTTCCTGAGTCTCTTTCGGTGATGACTTTTGCCTCTTCAATTGTACCATACTCCTCGAAAGCCTTGCTCAGACTATTATCATCCGTTGCCCAGGCTAATCCTCCAACAAACAGCTTCTTACCCATTCTAACTCCTGTTCCCCGGGACTTCCGTCCCTAAGTACCTGCGGCATCAATGCCGCTGTTGCCCCTAAAGCAGGGGCGTGCCAACCGGGATACGGCCCGGAACCGTGCTGTAACACTACAGCAATCTGATGTGAAACAAGCTCTTTTCACTTGTGCGATGATAGTTTTGGAATTAACGAGGAAGATGAGCGAGAGACTAAGTAAATCCTTCTAAACACTGCAACCAATAAAAATATCTATCTTTCACATTACAACAGTAATATACAATTAAGTTTCTAATATGCAATTCCTTAAAAAGTTTCATCCTAATAACTGTTGCCTAAGCAATGAAGGCTACGGATTGACATCACATATGAGTAGTATATACTACACACTACACGGAGGTATTGAATGGCAAACGAATTTGGCGAGTATGTAAGAGATAAGAGGGAGAGACTTCGGAAGACAGATCCTGCTTTCTCTATCCGCAGGTTAGCTGATCGGATCAACCTGGAGCCATCATACTTGAGTAAAATAGAGAGAGGGCTGGAGGCTCCACCTTCTTGCAAGAAGATCGTGCTGCTGGCCGAAGAGCTGGGTGAGGATTCTGATGTCATGCTGGCTCTGGCCGGCAAAGTTTCCGCTGACCTGCTAGAGGTCATTCGCAGAAGGCCGGCACTCTTCGGGATCATATTAAGAGAACTCAGGGATTTGTCTGATTATGCTATTCTTAGACTGGTCAGTGAAGCCCGGGATGGGAAATGGTAAGAAAAATAGTATGACTGTAGTTGTGGTTCACAGGATTGGCAATGGAGGGTCTGAATGAAATCAGTAATGATCAGCTTAGGAATCATCGCTTTGTCTACCGGCTGCAGCGTCATGGGAAGCTCGGGGGAGGAAGGCAGCCAGGGAAGCGGAGAATGGGAGCATCCGGATTACGACAGTACCCTGATCGTGAGTAACATATCCGAGCTGCTAGATGCGGTGGAGTACGCCAACGCCAATAGGAATGTGGAGATACTGCTGGAGGATGGCACGTATCAGCTGGATGGGATGCTATGGATAGATGGGTACAATGTGGGTTTCCGGGGTTATTCAGGTGACTACGTTGCAGTGGTCATCAGGGGAGAGGGCATGACCGGTGGTGTTTCTCACGTCTTCAATGTTCCCGGTGACTATTTTGCTGTGCAGGACATGACAATCGGTTGGATAAGCAATCACGCAGTGCAGATACATGGCAACTCGGATGCGGATTATCCCTATTTCAACAACGTGAGGTTTGTGGATACCGGAGAACAGATGCTTAAGATATCCACGGATTTCAGCAGCAATTACTCGGATAACGGTATTGTGGAGAATTGCCGGTTCGAGTACAGTGCGGGAATCGGTCCCCAGTATTACATTGGCGGCGTGGACGGCCATCAGTGCCGTAACTGGACTATTCGAGACTGCTACTTCTACGGGATTCGCAGCCCGGGAAGCGATCTCGCCGAACACGCGATTCACTTCTGGTCCGAGTCGGAGGGAACAGTTGTGGAGCGCAACCGGATCTCTGAGTGTGACAGGGGCATAGGGTTTGGTATGGGTGACAGCGGTCACGGTGATGGTATCATCCGCAACAACTTCGTCCATACTACCCGGGATGTGGGTATAGGACTTGAGAACGCTTCGGGAGTGGATGTATACAACAACTCCCTATATACCGAGAATTATGTGAACTCGATAGAATACCGCTTTTCTGGAACCTCCGGTGGGGAGATAATCAACAACCTCGCCAATGGCGCCATTGTATCCAGGGACGGCGGGTCCGCCACTCTGGCAAGTAACGTGACCTCTGCTGAGTCCTCGTGGTTCATGGATGCTGATTCGGGAGATCTGCATCTTACATCATCTGCATCAGGTGTGGTGGATGCGGGGCAGACTCTAAGCGACGTTACTCTCGATTACGATTCCGAAGCAAGGCCTTCAGGCTCTGCTTTTGATATCGGGGGGGATGAGGTGTACTGACTGGGCTGCTTTGGAAGCAGAGAACTGGATGATGGAATATCCAGTTTTCTATTGCTAAGAGACTCCAGAGGTGATTTTTCGGAATCAAGATAGGTAGAAGATGAAATACCGGTAAGGGTGAATGAGCCTTGCACCGTAAGGACTGAAAGAAGAAAGATCATTGGAACCTTAATGGAATTGTATCAGGCGTTGGGATGAAACAATATACCCGTCTTCCATGAACTGGTCATCACTGCAGATCACCTGATAAAAAAAGCCGCAGGTGGAAAAATGTTCCACCCGCGGCTGATAAGAATTTGTCCGGCAGGACTATTCTGAATAACCGACTTTGATTGAGCCCCAGGTTCTGCGCTCGAGGGCTGTTCCGTACCAGTAATAAACAGTGCCGTTCCATGAACGAAACACGAAAGTGCTGGCAGGAGGAAAACCCTGTGGAAGGCCACAGTAGGTGACGATATCAATGAAAGCATCGGAATAGGTGTTTGGTCCACCGTTGGTGTACATGAATCCGCCAATACCTGAAACTGCTTCCTGGGCAGTGATTATGAATCCTACAGTTTCTCCAGCCTCAATAGTTATTGCATCGGTATCATTGATATCAACATGCGATGGCACATCAACACCTGATGCTGTAATAACCTGTGAGGAAAGAAGGTTCCATCCGGCAGCACTGGTCTCGTATCCATAAGCTGTGCCTTCACGGTAGTAAATATCAATTGTGAATTCTGAAAGATCTGCATTATCGAGATTGATATCAAAGCCGTCAAGTATGATCTGCTGAGTGCCGACGATGTCGAAGGAGTTTCCTGCGTAGTTGTTGTCGGATGCGAACTGAGTTGTGAGCCCGGCATCACCGGTCCCGTCAACGAGAGGTGCACATCCTGAGGATGGGGAACCCTCAGCACCACTGTCGGTAACAGCAAACGCTGAAAAGGAAACAACAAACGCAAGAGCAAAAACAAGAATTATTCTCATGACAACCTTCCTTATTTAAATGAATACCATAGTCCAAACCAATACTATCAGCAAAAAAACCTAAACTTAGTATAAATATCGGGATTCTTTTGTCAATGGGATGCAACTGGTTTCAAAAAGAACTTCTTAAGATGAACTGTGATTCTATGGTTTAAGCAGGAAAATAGATTGCGAAAATTCCAGGGACATCGATCGCTGTTTACCAGCACAGCAGAAAGAGACATGCCATCTGTAAAAACACTGTATCTGCTTCGATTGACTGCCAGCCTTTTACAGTTATGCAATCTATTTCCAGTTCATTAATCAGGAGTTGCGCGTTGACAAGGGGACATTCATTCAGAACTGCAGCATAGCGTTCATAGTTGTCTGGCAGAGTTGTGCTGTACCCGTTCAATGAAGGTTCGGACACAGTGCTTTACCGGGGGGAGAACAATTTCACCCTGCCCTTGCAAGGAACTTCGACGTTGCAGACCCACTGGACTGGATCGCGAGAATAACATCACCATACCACGCAAGGGAGCGAAACAGGTCATATACTATGGAGCGTACTGCCAGGCGTGGATGGATCGTGAGCGCCGCCAGGGGATTTCATGAGTATTTGTCTCAGTAATGATCTTTGACCACTGATCTTTCAGGCGGTATGGTTGGTTTCCGGGATCACCCGGGAACCACAAGCTTCCGGCATATGGGTTTCAATCAGGAATCTATGGGCAATCGGGACGAATGGGCTGCTTTGGAAGCAGAGAACTGGATGGTGGAATATCCAGTTTCCTATTGCTTATTCAGGAGTTTAGATGCTTTCAGATCTCTATGCGGCACTACTTAATATGCGAGAAGTTTTCAGCCAGCATATAGTCTTCGGTTTAGGAATTCTTCTTACTGGAAGCTACTTCATGGGTAGGCTGGCTGAGAGGATTAAACTACCGGCAATAACTGGTTTCATTCTGGCAGGATTGTTACTTGGTCCCTCATGCATGGGTCTTGTTCATGAACATCTTGATGAAGCCCTTGCTCCGATAACTGAGATCGCAATCGCTCTTATCGCCCTGGTGATAGGCAGTGAGATCAGCCGTAAGATGTTCAGGATCATCGGAAAATCAATTGTAATAATTACCATATTCCAGATCTTCGGTGCATTCACGCTTGTCACAACCGGTCTGGTTATTGCAGGAATGAGGCTGGAATTCGCTGCAATTCTTGGCGCTATCGCATCGGCATCGGCACCTGCAGCAACTGTAGCAATTATCAGAGAATTGAAAGCGAAGGGACCGTTTGTTAACCACCTCTACGGAGAGGTGGCTCTTGGTGACGCGGGAAGTATTGTGCTCTTTGCTTCTGTCGTTGCCATTGCAGGGAATTTTCTCGGTTCGAACGTATCTCTTCTCCGCACTATCTCTCACTCAATTTTCGGAATACTTGCTTCGCTTCTGCTGGGAGCCATTTCAGGATGGATACTTCATCTGCTTACCAGAAAAAGAAGGCGCATAAATGAAGTAATGATAATATCCCTCAGCCTTATTCTTCTTATTTCAGCGATTTCACATACTCTGAATTTGAGCTCTCTTCTTGCATGCATGACTGCAGGCGCTGTAATGTCTAACCTCTCACGGAACAAACACAATATCCTTAGCTCTCTCGATTCGATATCACCTCCACTTTACGCTGCACTCTTCGCAATTGCCGGTACTGAACTGAGTATAGCTGTCCTGACCTCACCAAATATTCTGCTCATGGGTGGAATTTTCGTTCTGGCCAGGGCTGCAGGAAAGATAACAGGAGTACATATTGGAGCATCAGCAGCTCATTCGGACCCTCTGATCAAGAAGTATCTAGGATACGGAATGCTACCACAGGCTGGAGTAGCTATAGGTCTTGTCCTGTTTCTTGATACGATGCCCTATTTTACAATTAATCATGAAATAACCACCACTCTGATAAACATTGTACTATTCTCCGTATTTGTTAATGAGCTTGCTGGACCACCGCTCTCGAAATATGCGATTAGCAGAGGTTCTATTCTGGAATGATTTAGGATATTTCCTGATACATTTCGCAGGAATCATGCAGTATTAAAGAACTCACTAACCTGTATGATGAATAGAGAAACCGGGGTGTGCAGTGACACCCCGGTAATTCAATGGCCGTTGATGTGATTCTCGCTAGCCGTTGTCGCGTTCGTGCACCTTTTCCGGCATGTGCACTTTATGCATGAACTCCATCGTATCGTGCGGCGTCTTTCCGTCGATCTTGGAAACCGCCCAGATGGTGATGAAGGCCGCCGGAACGGTGATGATAGACGGGTTCATCAGCGATTGCAGCTTAAGCAGGCTGGTGACAATCATGACAGCAGAACCCACCATACCAACAATCATTCCAGCTAGTGCGCCCTTCTCCGTTGTGCCCTTCCACCAGACGCCCATCATCAGGACCGGGAAGAACGTGCTGGCAGCAATCGCGAACGCTAGACCAACCAGGAACGCAACGTTGTAGCCACGGAACACGAGACCGGTCAGGATCGCAATGATGCCGACACCAATGGATGTCAACTTCGCGACAAGAACCTGCCGCTTGTCCGAAGCGCCTGGCACGAGCATCGTGAACAGATCGTGGGCAATGGCGCCAGTCGAAGCAATCACCAATCCTGCCACTGTGGACAGAATGGCTGCAAACGCACCTGCGATAACCACGCCCATCATCCACTCGCCTCCGACGTACTGTGCGAGCATTGGGAGTACAAGGTTCGTCGTTGGCGGAGAATTACCCAACAAGGAACGAGCAGCCAGTCCAACGACCGGAGTCATCATGTAGAACGTACCGATGATGAACAACGTCCACACAGCCGTCCAACGGGCCGAGCGCCCGGACGGGTTTGTATAGAATCGGATCAGGATGTGCGGCAATCCTGCTGTGCCCAGCACTAATCCGAAAATCAACGCGAAGCTGTTCTTGAAGTCGAGCCACCTTCCAGGAACGGTGTACTCTTTCACTGTGCTCAGCAGGTTGCTGTAGTTGAAGTTGAACTTGCCCAGCGCGAGCGTCATGACGACGAACATCGCCGTCCAGAGCAGGATGCACTGAATGATCTGGTTATATGTGGTCGCTCGCATGCCGCCGAGTACGACATAGACGGTAATCAGCGTTCCCGCAATCGCTACAGCGAAGACATACTCCCACCCCAGCAGCAATCCCAGCAACTCTCCTGCGCCGACCATCTGCGGAACGATGTAGAACAGAGATACCAACAAGGTTCCAATCATGGCTGTGATGCGCAGCGGGCGGGAATGGAAACGGCCTGCAACGAAATCAGCAATCGTGTATGCGCCGAATCGTCGAATCGGACTCGCCAGGAAGAGCAACAGCACGAGCCATCCACCAAAGAACCCGGCCGCATACCAGATGCCGTCATACCCGTATGCCCAAACGAGACCCGCGACGCCCAGGAACGAAGCCGCACTCATGTAGTCACCAGAAAGCGCAAGCGCATTCTGAATCGCGCTGATGCCCCGACCGGCAACATAAAACTCAGCCGTGCTCTTCGTGTATTTGCGAGAAAGGAAGGCAACGATGATACTAATCGCAACGATTACACCAACCAGTGCAGTCGCAATTGGCTGTTGCATGCTAGTGTGCCTCCTCTTCTTTGTCCGTTCTCAAGACGTAGTACACCGTGATGACCCAAGCCACAATGTAGATGAAGAGCACCGAGTACACGTAGGTCACCGATAGGTTTCCGAACATGCTCCGCAGCATGAACCCTCCGGTAAAATGGTTCAGGACTGGGAGGATCAACGTCACGAAGAGGAAGCAGATACCTAACCATATGCTCTTACGGAACTCCCTTGAGACGTATTCCTCCGTCGCTTTATCCTTGCTGCTATTCATACCTCACCTTTCACCGACCTTGCGTCCCTGTACGGGGTGAAATCCCCAAACCATACGGGTACTGCCGATATGAGTATGTCCTTAGTGTTTACTTCTTACCGATAGGAAACTGGATTTCGCTCCCTCCGCGATTGGCTTTCGGACTTAGCCACGTAGTGCGTTTCCGCCTCCAGATCTAGCACCGAATCGTAACATATCCCGATTCCCGGAGTCGGTCAATGGAACTCCCGAACGAACAATTAAGAAGACCTTATGGAAGAGTGGTGTGCGGAGCCTTTTCGTTTCCTAAGTTGAGACAGGAATATGCCGGAGATAAAGGAGAAGGGGAGGTACGAAGACCTCCCCTTATATCACTCAAAAAGAATAGCGCTAGTTAGGATCTTTGCTTGTCGTTGGCAAAATCCACTCTGAGCTGACGGCCGTCCATTTCCTGTCCGTCCATTGCCTTCTGAGCTGCAACTGCGTTTTCCTCAGTATCAAAGGTCACAAAACCGAATCCTCTTGATCTTCCAGAGTCTCTTTCGGTGATGACTTTCGCCTCTTCAATAGTACCATACTCCTCGAAAGCCTTGCTCAGACTATTATCATCCGTTGCCCAGGCTAATCCTCCAACAAACAGCTTCTTACCCATTCGAACTCCTGTTCCCCGGGACTTCCGTCCCTAAGTACCTGCGGCATCAATGCCGCTGTTGCCCCTAAAGCAGGGGCGTGCCAACCGGGATACGGCCCGGAACCGTGCTGTAACACTACAGCAATCTGATGTGAAACAAGCTCTTTTCACTTGTGCGATGATAGTTTTGGAATTAACGAGAGAGATGATTCTGAAACTACGTAAATCCTTCTAAACACTGCAACCAATTAAAAATATCTATCTTTCACATTACAACAGTAATATACAATTAAGTTTCTAATATGCAATTCCTTAGAAAGTCCGGAATTGCAAAGCCGATGCTAACCGGTGAATAACCATAAATACATTCTGGATAAATGACACCTTGTGCGGAATAGTCACGACTCATAGATAACCGCGGAGCCTTTTCGTTTCTTGAGCTGAGACAGGAATATGCCGGAGATGATGATGGCCATTCCGATGATCTTTCTTTCCGTGAAACTGTCCCCAAGAATGAAATAGGCGGCTATGGCAGTAATGACGGGTATGATGTTCGTGAAGATAGTCGTTCTGCTTATGCCCAGCTCTCTTATGGCTACGGTGATGAAGATGAACGCCAGAGATGAGCCTAAGAGGGCAAGCAAGAACAGGTCGATAATAACGATGGGGGGTGGATTCGCCGCAAGAGTTTGCTTCCATTCAAAACCGAGCATGAGAGGGAGGAAATAGATCCCTCCGAGCATGTTCTGAACCCTGACTATTGTCAGTGGGCGGTAGCGGTTTGTGAGGTTTTTCACAACGATGCTGTATCCTACTGCAGACACAACGGCGAACAGCAGGAAGAGTATTCCCTTGGTTGATGCTTCGAGATGAGCACCTCTTGTTGTAGTGAAGATGAAAAGCCCAAGAAGGATATTATCAGGCCGAAGATGTTCAATACGGATAGCTTTTCCCTGTAGAAGAAATATGCGAAGAAGGGTGCGATCACTGGAATGAGCCCTATCATTATGGATGCCAGAGTGGAGGTGACCAGCAGCAGGCCGAAGCTCTCTCCTATGAAGTAACAGAAGGGCTGCAGGAATGCCAGGAGGAGGAATATGGGCCAGTCTTTCCTGGCAACTGTTTCATTCTTTCTGGTTATCTTTGCGTAAAGAGTGAGAATGATAGCGGAGATGATGAGCCTGAACAGAAGAGTGGTAAACGGACCGTAGTACTCGAATACTATCTTCGTCCAGACGAAAGCGATACCCCAGAAGAGCATTGCTCCCAGCGTTCCCAGGTATACTCCGAGCCTCTTGTAGTTACCCATCTCTATCCTTGTTGAATCCGGTTCCGTCCAGGATTTTCAGCTAATGATAATTCTGTTGGTTTTAGCATCGGTATTTCTTTCAATCAGCGACAATAGCACTTAGCGTAAAGATAGGGCAATAGTCGATGTTCTGGAATCGATAAAGATTCCTGCTGAATTCTTCCCCACTAGTCCGGACAGGGGTGCTGCAGTACATTAACAGTACATGCCGTTTGGGGAGTTCTTGTATTCATCGCGTTAATCGGAGGGAAATGATAATGAGTGGTTTATCCAGGCTGATGCTGTCCATAGCTTTAATGACATTGGTAACCGGCGCCTTTGCGGATTCTCCGCTTACATCAACGGATTTCTATCATGCATACCTGGATGTACCGGTTGTTGCTGCATATGTGGAAAGTACAATGAACGAGGATATCTTCTTCGTTCTGCATTCCAATGAATATGAGGTGGATGTAAAAGTTGCAGTCATCAATGCAATGGGATGGACATTTGAGGGGCAGGACAACGCAGCAGTGTATATGTACTTTTACTTTGATGCTTCAGGTCTGGATGTTGTTACCCCTGATGAGATGACTGGTGAGGAGCTGCTCTGTCTGGCTTACATGGTGAGTATGGATGACTATTTCAGTATGCGTGCCATCGAACCTGGTAGCGCCGGTGTGCTGGGCATGAGCGGGGTAGAACTGGCAGAGGTTGCTGCAGAAAGGACTCCGGATGATTTCACGGTGCGGATTATCAGTGCCCTGATACTTGCTCAGGAGGCCATGGACTCTGACTGGGGCAAGGTCTTCGAACTGGTGGATATTGTGATGAAGGAGGCACTTGTTCGTAACATGAGGAAAGCGGCTATTGATAACATCGTGGACTATATCGGACTCTATAACGGTTACTGATTCTCTGATTTGATGATTTGCAGTTATTGGCTGAACCGCTTGAGGGAGGATTTATCCGAATGAAAACCATCGATGACATCATCGTGATCGGTCCTGTTGCTGTCGGCAAAACCTCCGTTGCCCGTTGCCTTGCAGAGCGGCTGGGAAAGCCCATGATCTCCATGGATGAAGTCCGCACAGAGTATTACAGCGAACTGGGCTACGATCCTGATGCCGCGCAGAAGCTCTTTGATATGGATGGGGCAGCCAGCCTCTGGTGCTACTGGAAAGCCTTCGATCCCTATTCCGTCGAGCGGATCCTTGCCGATTACCCAGGATACGTGATCGACATGGGCGGAGGAAGCACCATTCACGAACATGACGACCAGCTTGAGCGGGTGAAACGAGCACTGGCCCCCTACCGCAATGTTGTGCTTCTCCTTCCGTATCCGGATCGGGAAACCTCCCTTTTATTCCTGGACAAGAGAACAGGCTGGGGAGGGAAGGAGCGGAACGTTAACCGGAACATCCTGGAGCACCGATCCAACTACCAGCTGGCGACCATCACTGTGTATACGGCCGACAGAAGCCCCGAGGAGATCGCGGAAGAGATACTGGAGATGATCCAGGCATCCGATCAGTAACCAAAATGAATGTCCGAATTCAGATTAGCGCTTCATGTTGCTGATATATCATGAAAATTTGCTCTTTCGTATGTGGCAGTTCCATCCTTAAGACAAGATTGCCGCAGGTAGATATTTCATGGTTACTTACATTTTCTTGTATATCGATGTGGCTCATTGAAAAACGTCATATCTGCATATCCAGCGTATATCCTGGCTGAATGCTTTACTCCTTCAGGAATATAATATCGATCTCCTTTGGTAAATAAGTTCTTTTCACCATCAATTACCAACTCGATCTTTCCCTCCAGTACTATTCCCATTTGGGCTGCATGAAAGTGTTCTGGTAGAACAGCATCTTTTTCAAATTCCATAAACACTATCTGATGAGTGTCTGATTGTGAAAGATATGCAGTTATTCCATCCAGAGGGATATCAGCTTCTGGAAGATCTCTAATCGGTTCTGGAAATATTTGATTCATGAATATTATTCCTTAATCTTATGTTGTGCATTCTTTATTTATTGAATTCGAGGAGTTCCACTGGAGCACCATCTTGGAGAATAAATGCAACTGCAACACCTGCACTGGGTGAGTTGGGCTCAATGATGATTTCTTTTCCTTCAATTGCTTTTCTAAGGTCATCCACTTCAAAGGCGACGTGTGCAATTTCTTTTACAATTTTTGGTAGTGTACACTTATCCCCATATCGCATCCATTGGATACCATATGGATTTGTTTCGTGATCCGTGCAATAGATGTCATAATCCTCAAGATATATTTCCCCATTTTTGTGGGATCTTTGTAGGAATACCTAAATGATGATACTTCATTCTTTCCTTTATGCATAACGCTTCGAATGAGTCGCTCCAACACCCGAACCAAACACCAAAGAGAGTCGGCTCAATTCGATTGTTATTACCGTTTTGCCTTGTGTAGTCACTCTTCCTCGTTTACGCTACTCATTTCTAACACTAGCCTTAGTATACGAGGAAGTGTTCCGAATCAAACACCGCTGTTGCTCTACTGCTTTTGTTGCTGAACTAGGCACCATCTCGCAGCGCATATTCAAAGCCTAATATTTCTCATGATGGTCAGCATACTTCCAATATGTGATGTTATCATGTATTATAGTCAAAAGGTGGTATATCATGACTGTATTGTGCATGTGATTAATTTAATATATCTAATTTGCAGGTTTGAATATTACTTTGCTCAAGGAGGACATAGATGAAGAAATCTCAGAGTACTGATAAAGGGATCCATGCCAGGGAAATCCTGGGAATCAAGGATCTCCAAAACAGAAGTTCAAGCCTCTACACCGATTTTCTTTGGAACAGGAAAAGGTTGTACAGTACCATGACCAAACCGAGTGTGACTCTTTCGGGGAAACCAGGCGTCAAGGCAGGGACATCAATCGAACTGAATGTTGAGGGATTTCCCCTACCAGACGTAGATCTTTGGAACGGAAAATTGCTGTCGAACGAGAAGCACCAAAGTGCAGCTCCGATTCTTATCAGTTTCAGGGGATTGCACCATCCTGTCATAGTACCTGCAGTCTATGATGAGAAGCGTGGTAAGCTTCATGTAGAAGTGCCCGAGGATGCTGATGATGGAGCTGTAGTTGTCCTTTTCCCTGTAAGGGAATTCATGGGAAAACTGGATGAACTCGTAGAGGTTGATGAAAACAGATCGATTATCGACAGAGTCTTGGGAAATGTCGTAGCCTGCAATTGCGAGGAGGAGCAGGACGATGAGGAAGACAGTCCAGAGCTTTGTATGCACTATACCATGCCTAATACTGATCAAATATTTACAACAAGATATGTTACTTCATTTGCAGCAGTTATTCACATCAAATGCTCTGTCTGCAGTGTCAATTGTCCCAATGGTGCTATCTGCATTGACGAGGAGGGTGACTGCTACGTAGATGTGGAGTTCTGCCAGGGGCAATCATACAGGGCAGAAGTCTCATCTGAGAATATCACGACACCAGACGGAAGATCAGTGCGGAAGCAAGGCTTCGAGATCAAGTGCTGGGACTGCTTTGAAGGGAGTGAAGAGTACTCTTCTAAATGCAAAAAGCGAAAACTCCGGAAAGTTGCTTATGTCGGAAATCCCTGCTGCATGAATTGCCAGCCTGAAGACAGAAAGATACTTGGCCTTAACCTTCAACAGCTGTGTCCCTACGGGGCAGTGTCTATGTCCGGCGGATACAAAGTCGATCCGAAAATATGCGAAGGATGCTTCTTGTGCATCTACTACATCGCGTGCCAGAACAATTTCAGTTGTCTCGACATAAGCCAACGTACTCTGAGAATGGTGGCATACTTAAGCAAACCTGAAACCAAATACTACTTTTATCCTGACAGTATAAGATTCATCCCAAGCGAGACAATCCAACTGTCTCCAGAGATGATTGCGGAGATGCTGGAGTACAAACTCATCCTCAACCTCGAAAGTGAGATTTCTTCAGAGCGGCTGCACTTCAATTTCAATGATGGAAGAATCTTTCATTTTGATGAAAATCGAATTGAGATGGAAGACCACCTGAATATCACACTTCTCATCATGTCGGACTCCGGCACATTGGATTTGGTTGAACATGGTGATATTAGTCTCATATTCCCTATCAAGAACATAAACATATCCCCACACCAAATGGATGATATCTCACTTCTGAAGACGCTATACTTTACTACTGCTTTCGGGGTATTCGAGCTTCGCTCTCACATACTGTCACTTATCCCATTCCAGTGAGATTTACACTGCAGATGTTTCTTCTTATAACTGTCGTCATAATGGGAGGGTATCAAGTACGAGATTACACCGGTGGAGGAATAAACAGACAGGTTTCAGGATTTGCGGGGCCGGTTACTGACCGGCTCCGCTATCTGGAAAACTCCGTCTCCAATGTGTTCGACTGTAACAAGCACTTCTCCGTTGTTC
This sequence comes from Candidatus Aegiribacteria sp., assembly GCA_023138735.1. Lineage (GTDB taxonomy): Bacteria > Fermentibacterota > Fermentibacteria > Fermentibacterales > JCC-6 > Aegiribacteria. The sequence goes on from JAGLOY010000063.1 coordinate 36,829, forward strand.
GCATTGAGTTCGAAAGTATCCCCATCCAGCCACTGAACAAATTCAATACGCCAGAACCAATCCGAACCTGCGGCCAGTGCCATATCGTAACAGGACAGTTCCCAGGAATCTCCATACTGGGCATTACCTTCAACCTCATCGAACCATATCTCATCGATGAAAATGATGAAATCACCCCAGTGCTCGTACAGACTTACTCTGAGGATTTCATCCGAGCCCGGTCCCATTGTCATGAAGTAGATACCAGCGTCCATAGCAGGCATGCATTCTTCACCCGCAAGGGATCCGTCAGCCAGAACCAGACCGGGGGGAAGGAGAAACAACGGACAAAAGCATAAGATCAGTATTCTCAGGTTCACGGTTCTTACCTCTCTTCAGTGAATCAGATATTCCAATTGGTTATCATGTGCTGCTCAGCTGTCTGCACAGCTCTGCAGTCTCTGATTCGGATTCTGTCTTGAATTCCTGCGCAAGGCTTTTTTCCAGACATCATTATGCTCCTCTACTGAAGTTTATATAACCTCAGCAGTTACCACAGTGAATGTCCGAATTCTGATTAGTGCTTCATGTTGCTGATATATCATGAAAATTTGCTCTTTTTTATGTGGCAGTTCCATCCTTAAGACAAGATTGCCGCAGGTAGATATTTCATGGTTACTTACATTTTATTGTATATCGATGTGGCTCATTGAAAAACGTCATATCTGCATATCCAGCGTATATCCTGGCTGAATGCTTTACTCCTTCAGGAATAAAATATCGATCTCCTTTGGTAAAAAAGTTCTTTTCACCATCAATTACCAACTCGATCTTTCCCTCCAGTACAATTCCCATTTGGGCTGCATGAAAGTGTTCCGGTAGAACAGCATCTTTTTCAAATTTCATAAACACAATCTGATGAGTGTCTGATTGTGAAAGATATGCAGTTATTCCATCCAGAGGGATATCAGCTTCCGGAAGAATTCTAATCGGTTCTGGAAATATTTGATCCATGAATATTCCTCCTTAGTCTTGTGTTGTGCATTCTTTCCTTTTATGCACAACGCTCTGCATAACCAGAACAGAAATCTATCATTCAATTACACCGTAGCTGTTTCTGGTCTATGCATGGGATCAACTGGGCACAATAATCCTTTTGGTCGAACCTCCTAGTTTTCATCAGAGGAAGACTCAAGATTGATTCCAGTGTAATATAGTATCAGTTGAGGATCAACTTCCGTGCCAGGCTCTTCTTTCGTATAAATCCAGAAATCCGAAACACTAGTAGCATTTGTGCCTATCCACAAACCGTAATTTGGGTATGCTTCATCTATCCATGCCTGTGCCCAGGTAGTAACATCAATGGTCCACCAGGCGTATTGCGGGGCAGGTGGTACAAGCCAATTGTGATAACCAGGTCTATTATTCCATGTGAGATCATTTTCCTCCCAATCATCACTACATTTGGCGATCCACACTTCGTTTGGTGGGAAAGTACCGACAGTTTCGTAGATGTATACAGCAACTATCGCGGAATCGATAGTAATACCTGAGTAAGGTGTAAGGTCAAACATAAGCGCCGTCCATACATGTTTTCCGCGGTTGGGGTCTAATTGAAGATTCAAACCACGCTTACCGATTCTTGAGTGACTCCAGGAACCATAGTTGTTGCTGGGAGCCCACTCCCATGCAAACGAATCGTTGCTCGGATATACGGTTACAGTTCTGGCCTGTGGTACACAGGACACTGCAAGTAACAACACAATAGTTACAATGAAATACTTTAACATGTTCTTCCCTCCTTAAGTTTTACTGGTACTATTCTATTTCCACCCCAACAGAAATAGACCAATAACTATCCTTACCGCGTAGTACATCTCAAGGCTGATCGTACATCCAGTTATTGTCTGAAACTGATGAAACTCAATCAACCTCAGTTCGGTACTCATTACGGTGTTTACAGACCCCCTGGCACTTCTCCTCTATAAACTCACAATCCTATCCTATGAAGCTCTCGGCATTTCATATACACACTTCTGGCATAACTAATGATTATGCAGCTGCTGTTAAAGCCGTCTTCAACTTATATGAATGAGCATATGATTCCTGCTATTATCAGTCAAGATAGTAAAATGATGCTGGTTTTTAATCAAATGAATCAAAACATCATCTAATACCGTTTTGAGCGTAGAGGATAGCATTGATCGGAGTTGATTTGTATTCCGGGCTGGTGGAACATACTGTGACAGCATTGTTATATCCTTTCACTGGTGAGTGAAACTCGATTCTCCGGCAGGAGAGGGGAGCTGACATGAGAATAGTAATGGTATTGATACTTGCTGCGGCAGGATTGCTTGCAGCGAGTCAGGTGTTCTATATGAGTGTTGAGGAATCTCTTGATTTTACGGAAGCCATTGTACTTGTTCGGGTTGAGCAGATCATTAATTTTCCGATGGATTACTTGGAGAGGATCGAGTACTACTTCAAGGTACTCGATGTTGTGTCTGGCCCGGATTCACTTGAAGGAGATTTCATTGCCTCTTACGAAATGCTGTTACCCAGGGCTTACACCGATGATGAGGGTAATGAAGTATGGGAATCTCCCATTGTTACCGGTTCAGGATACGAGATATTCACAGAGGAAGGTGATACTGTGATAGTATTCCTTGAGCGTCTTCCGGACGATCAGTATCCTTTTGCCAGTGTTATTCGGGTAGATCCTGCAGACAGCCTTGGAAGTATATTAGTCCTGTTGAATCCGGAGGATTAGAGACCGTTCACAGGAATGGGGAATTAGATGATATTTATATTTTTTATGATGGTTTTTCTCACGAATGAGAGTACTCTGGATAGTTATCCCGAAATGTTCATGGTGACCGTCTGCGATGAACCCCTGAGCCTGACAACTGTGGACCTTGGAAGTTACATTGCGTACGTTGAGTGGCAGGAGGAATCAACAGAAAGCATCACCCTGGCAAAATCTTCAGATGGAAGTGTGGTCCAGAACATTTACCTTGGGGACTTGTCGGATAATTTACTGCTCGATTACGTAACACCCGAAGGAACCATAC